>JAZUHR010000160.1:0-2680 GCA_045641825.1 Lachnospiraceae bacterium | reverse complement strand
AAGGTTCGTATCCTTAACGGCGCTCATACCTGCTCCGTTCTTGGCGCTTACCTCTACGGTACAGATATCGTTCGTGACATGATGAATACACCTGTTCTCAGAAAGTTCGTTGAGGACGCTGTATATGAAGAAATCATTCCTACACTTACTCTTCCTGCAGAAGAGTGCAAGGATTTCGCAAAGTCTGTTTTTGACCGTTTCGACAATCCTTATGTAGACCATGCACTTCTTGCTATTTCCCTTAATTCCGTATCCAAGTGGAAGGCAAGAGTAATGCCAAGCTTCTTAGGTTGCATCAAGAATACAGGCAAGTGTCCTGACAGACTTGGTTTCTCCCTCGCTGCACTTATGGCATTCTATACAGGCTCCGAGATCAGAGAAAAAGCCCTCATCGGCCATAGAGACGGTCAGGAGTACAACATCCTTGATGATGCTGCTGTTCTTGAGTTTATGGCAGAAAATTCCGTTAAGAGCGCAGCTGATTTTGCCAAGGCATTCCTTTCAAATGTTGATTTCTGGGATCAGGACCTCTCTGCACTTGCAGATGTTTGTGAAAAGGTTACATGCTACCTTACAGAGATTCGTGAGAACGGCATGAAGGCTACTATCGACAAGTTTTTTGCATAATTTTGCATAAGAAGGACAATTCATGGACTATATAATCATTAATGAAAAGGACAACGTGGCTGTAGCACTTACAGACCTTAACAAGGGCACTGTAATCAATACAAAAAACGGTTCCGTTACATTAAAAGAAGATATTTTAAGAGGCCATAAGGTTACACTTTGCGATCTTAAGGCAGGAGATAACGTTATCAAGTACGGTGACCCTATCGGTCATGTTACAGCAGATGTTGAAGCAGGCTGTCACGTACACACACAGAATGTGAAGACCAATCTGGGCGACCTTCTGGAGTATGAGTATCATCCGGAGATGGCTGCTTCCTATACCAAGGCAGAGGCTGTGAAAAACGGCACTGCGGGCGAGGCTTTTTTCGACGGCTTTGTACGTAAGGATGGCAAGGTTGGCGTTCGTAACGACATTTGGATTATCCCTACAGTCGGCTGCGTAAACAACATCGCTACCAAGATGGCTGAAGTAAACAAGAAGTTCCTTAAGGGCTCTGTTGACGATATCATTGCATTTCCTCATCCCTACGGATGCTCACAGATGGGGGACGATCAGGAAAACACCCGTACCGTGCTCGCTGACATGATTCATCATCCGAATGCCGGCGGCGTGCTGGTATTGGGATTGGGCTGTGAAAATTCCAATATCGACGTGCTCAAGAACTACATTGGCGAATATGACCCTGACCGTGTAAAATTCCTGGTATGCCAGGAGTCTGACGATGAGTTTTCCGATGCTGAAAAGCTTATCAAGGAGCTTATCGATTTTGCGGCAGGCTTTGAGAGAGAAAAGGTATCCGCAAGCAAGCTCATCATCGGTATGAAGTGTGGCGGTTCTGACGGCCTTTCCGGTATTACAGCCAATCCTACGGTAGGTCTTTTCTCCGATAATCTGGTATCCAAGGGCGGTACAACCATCCTTACCGAGGTGCCTGAGATGTTCGGCGCAGAGACACTGCTTATGAACAGATGTGAAAATAAGGAGACCTTTGACAAGACGGTTTGCCTTATCAATAATTTCAAAGAGTATTTCATGAGAAATAACCAGACTATCTACGAGAATCCTTCACCTGGTAACAAGAAGGGCGGTATTTCCACTCTTGAAGATAAGTCTTTAGGCTGCACTCAGAAGTCCGGCTCTGCACCTGTAGTAGGCGTGCTTGAGTACGGTGAGAGAGTGGCAAAGCCGGGTCTCAATCTTTTATCGGCACCGGGAAATGACCTGGTAGCAGCTACTGCACTTGCGGTTTCAGGAGCTCAGATTGTACTCTTTACCACAGGCCGTGGTACACCGTTTGCATCACCTGTTCCTACAGTAAAGATTTCCACCAATTCCTACCTGGCAGGTAAGAAGGACAAGTGGATTGACTTCAACTGCGGCGTACTGGTTGAGGGCAAGGATAAGGATGAACTGGCAGACGAGCTTTTTGACTATGTACTCGCTGTAGCATCCGGTAAAAAGGTTAAGTCCGAGGAAGCAGGCTTCCACGATATGGCTATCTTTAAGCAGGGCGTAACACTTTAATTTTTCAAAGTAATTATTGGCCGAAAGGCTTTAAATTAAAATTTTAAGGAGAATATTACAATGGCAAAAGTTATTACTATGGGCGAGATCATGCTCAGACTTTCAACACCTAACAACGAGAAGTTCATCCAGGCTGACGAGTTCGATATCAACTACGGCGGCGGCGAGGCAAACGTTGCAGTTTCCCTTGCAAATTATGGTCACGATGCAGAGTACGTTACAGCACTTCCTGCAAACGAGATCGGTGACTGCGCAATTGCAGCTCTCAGAAAGTACAATGTTAAGACAGATAATATCGCTCGTTGTGGCGAAAGAGTAGGTATCTACTATCTTGAGACAGGTTCTTCCCTTCGTCCTTCCAAGGTTGTTTACGATAGAGCACATTCCTCTATCTCTACAGCTACACCTGCTGACTTCGATTTCGATAAGATCTTCGAGGGCGCTGACTGGTTCCATTTCACAGGTATTACACCGGCAGTATCTGATGCAGCAGCAGTTCTTACAGAGGAAGCTCTTAAGGCAGCT
>JAZUHR010000159.1:0-19151 GCA_045641825.1 Lachnospiraceae bacterium | reverse complement strand
GGATATACTTGTTACCGTAAGTGGCGAGTATGTTGTACTGGAAGAAATCCAGCACGAAATTTTAGGAGTACCTGAAATCACCTATAATTTTGAGGTGGAGGACTTCCATACATATTTTGTAAGCAGCACCGGAGTGCTGGTACATAATATGTGTAAGGTCGAAGGGGCTGGTCACGGATCATATGAACATGCTAGAAGGATAAATAATCAAATGGATGCACTAGCTAAATCAGGTGATTATACAGAAATATATGGAAATAGAGCACTAAAATCAGTAGGTTTGAATGGTTCTCAGCGCCCAGATATAATCGCTTTTGGAAAAGATGGAAGGGTTACAATTTGGGAATTTGCAAGTCAATCTCAGAAATCAGGAATGGGATACAAGATGCTGCTGAAAAAGATAGATGTAATGGTTAGCAATAATCCGGGAATGTCGTCATTTTTTGTTCCCTGGTAGGAGGAAAAATGAAATATTTGTGGTCTGAAAGTTTTGATACTGATTCTTGTAGTATTTGGCCAATTAATTATCAAGGATTATTTATAAAAAATAATGAGGTTCAATTTTATTATTTGGCACATGACGGATTGGTTAGATTACAGATAGACGAATATGGAATAAAAAACAGAGATTGGTTAGCTAATAGGAATACGATTTGTCTTCCACAGGAATGGTCTGTTTTATATGTATCAGGGAAAAAAATGATCGATTTTAATAATGGAATGCTTTTTGAAATCGCTAATAAACAATTTATTTCTGAAAATACTATTAATATAGATGATAAAATTGGAAAGGCCAAAGAGAAAATTGATCCGAATGATAAAGTATTTGTATTTGGTGACTACAAAATAATGCCATACAAGAACGCAGGTATTCAGTGTATATTTGAAAACACGAAGCTTTGGAACAAAAAGATTCAAGGATATAGATATACGGATATATACATATTGGGGGAGTCTATCATTTATTTTGGTACCGATGGTGCCGGAGGAAAATTGTACAGTCTGTGCCTGAATAGTGGAGAAGTAATCTCAGAAATAAGTACCGGAGGGACCAATGAGATTAGTACGAATGGTAGTATCGCATACGTTGTGAAACGTGGTAAAAAGGCTAAGGTGTTGTCTGTGGACTTAAAATATGGGCATATAATTAGTGAAGTTGAGATACCGGGTATGGCGAATACTGCAAGTCGGCTTTTTGTAGATACCGATAAAATCTATGTAATTACGTTTCTTAAGCGAGCAACAGGTGATCTTTGTCCAACAGTAAGTTGCTTGCAAATCTAATCTGTGTTACCGGGGACTGTGTCGCCGGTGACGGTACAAATTGACAACTTAAGTAATCTTTACAGCATAGCCCGGGAAGTGCATAATGCCCTTCCCGGGCTATGGCTCGTAATTATGTAAGACTAAGCATAAGAACAGATGGCGCTTGTTGTCTGTTTTTTTTATGGATGTATGTATCCAGGTAAACTTTGCCATTATACGCGGGAGCGTATTAATGGCATTTTTATTGACTGAAATCTTGGATTTTAAGGTTCAACACACTTTACCGGCGTGGGCAGTCTGAGTTATTTAAACAAAGCATTCAGGTACTTCTTCGCATATTCCGGTCTGTTCTTGGCGAAATCCAAAATCTGATCGTAATATACCTGGAAATATCTTTCGGAAGTCCAGATGGATGTATCACCATCTTTCTTGAGCTGGGCCAGGTAAGGATAGTAGTAGCCCTTGAGCTCCGTGATACGAGCCTCGTTCATGGCATCCATCTGAGCCTTTACGGAATCGTAAGAAAATGCACCATTCATCAGTTCGTAGGTGTAGTCAACAAAGTATTTTTTACAGTCGGCTCTCTTCATAAGGGCTGAGAAAAGAGGAGCATAACGCTCGTTTTTCTTGCCGTTAAGAGTGGAAGAAGTCACGTCTTTCCAGTCATCATAGGTGTACTTGATATTGTCACCCTTGGTGAACATGCCTAAACCGTTGTCCATATCGTGAAGTAGATAGCGCCAGCGTCCGTCAAAAACTCCGTCGCCGTATTCTTCGCCTTCACCTGCATAGTAGCGGTAGCACTTGTAGTTACGGTTGGGCCAGTCGAAATTACCGCAGTAAAGCTGGAAGGCGTAGTATCTGAGATAGTTTTCTACATCCACCAGACTGCAGAGCTCCTTGTAGGTGGAATCCTTGGTCAGGTCTGCATAGGCGTATTTCTTGTACATAGTGTTGTACTCAGTAAATGCGGCCTTCTCGATATCGTTGTCGGCCAGATTGGTAGGCTTGGAAATCTCAGGACCTTCAACTATGATGAATTCGCCCTTGCCTTCGCCGTATTTATTCTGGAAATAGTCGTCACAGTAGGACTCATGAAGCCACATGAGACCGTAGTAGGAACCGTTCAGGAATACTGTAACGGGGACTGTGGATTCATAATCCGTAAAGCCGGCATTTTTGGCTATTTGGTGGGCCAGTTCATCTCTTATCATACCGGACTGGAAGTCATCGCCGCCGTTACGAAGTACCAGTTTGTCGTACTTTTTCACTGTTTTGTCAGGCTTGTCCACTCTTGGAGTTTCGAAGACTGATATTTTGAAATTCTTGTTTTCCGAGCTGTATTCTTTTCTGGAGTATATTTTAAGTGATGGTATGGAAAGCAGTCTGGATTTGCCACCGTAGGCTCTTACTCCGCCGAAATGGCTTAAGATGACTCCCTCGTTATTGAAGGCCTGAATGAAGACCTTGCGCTCGTAGTCGCGGCCCTTTTTGGTAACATTATCTCCGTAGAGAATGCCGCCTGGGCCTGCGGTCAGTTCTTTTTCATCGCCGTAAATGGAGAAAACCAGGGTGGAAAAACGTTCGCCGGCCTTTTCACCCACAAAATAGGTATGACCGTTGGCTTCCGAAAAACTGCCGTCAGGCAACTGGGCAATGGCATTAATCTGGTAGACCTTGATGTCGCTGCCGGAAGCAGCACTAAGCTTTATGGGACCGTTATACAAAGTGGAAGAAGCGCTGGGGGCAGTGCCGTCTAATGTGTAATAGATGACACCGGTGTCCTTACTGTCGAAGTTCAGTTCCACGCTTATATCCGTAGTATAGATGGCATCATTTTCTGAGAAAAGAATCCTGTTACTGTAAACTATTTCTGTAGGTGTAGGACTGGCAGTGGGGGTGGCGGCAGGTGTATTTTCCGCAATATGGGTGGTGTCTGCGGCCGGGCCGGTAGGTGTAGGAGTATTATTACTGTTATTATCTTTTTTCCTGATACCCATAGGATCAATGAAAAAAAGCAGTACCATGAGAAGGGCCAGTACAATCAGAATTACAAGTCCGAGGCCCGGAGAATTTCTTCTCCTTCTCCTTCTGGGTATATCGCTGTATGATCTGTTCATGTTGTCTATATTACCTCTGGTGTTATTTTTTTCCCTTAGCCGTTATTGTAGCATATATTAACCCCTAAATGTACCCTATTTTTACATAATTCCTACAAATTACGGGAAGGCTACTGTATTTTTTTCTATCTTATGTTAATATAAGCATTAAAAAGACCGCATAATAATTAAATTAATTTTAATCTGATTTTAATCTTTCCTAAAAGTCCTTTTAATTTTCGGGAGTTATATTGTACTCGTCCTTGAGGGACAATGAAAAAATAAAAGATTAATCGGAGGAAAAGAAAATGACAGAGTTGGAAAAGGTTGAGAAGTTAAGAGAGAGAGCAAATGTGAGCTACGAAGAGGCTAAGGCTGCCTTAGACAAGACAGGCGGGGATCTTCTGGAGGCCATCGTTCTTCTGGAGCGTGAGGGCAAGGTGAAGGCACCTGAGCAGTCCTCCTTCTCTACAAATTACGAGGAGCAGAAGGAATATGTATCCGTAGCCGAGAAGGTACAGGAGAGCCAGCAGGAAAAGGAATCCTTCGGCAGCAAGCTTAAGAGATTTATTAAGAAGGTTTGGAAGAAGGGTAATGACAATTACTTCTGCGTATCCAGGGGAGATGATGAACTTTTCAGACTTCCTGCATGGGTATTCGTACTTATCATTATTCTGACCTGGCAGTTATCTCTGATCGCTATGGTTGTTGCCCTTTTCTTCGGCTGCAAGTACAGCTTTGAAGGCAAGGACGAGATGGGCGGTGTAAACAAGGCTTTCAATAAGGCCAGTGATATTGCCGACAAGGTAAAGGATGAATTCAATAAAGACTAATGAGGTTTTGTAATGGCACATATTCTTGTTGTGGAAGATGAGGAAAAATTAGCGAGATTTATTGAACTGGAGTTGATACATGAGGGCTACAGTGTTGATAAATGTTTCGATGGCCTGACTGCCGAAAGGCTTATAATGGGCGAGGAGCGGGATGCGACCATAAGGTTCGACCTGGTGCTCCTGGACATTATGATGCCGGGTATCAGCGGGCTGGAGGTGCTACGCCGTATGCGTAGGAAGGACAACCAGACCCCTGTCATTCTTCTCACAGCAAGAGATGCCGTTACGGATAAGGTGAATGGTCTGGATGCAGGGGCAGCAGACTATATCACCAAGCCTTTTGCCACGGAAGAATTTCTGGCCAGGGTTCGTGTAGCCTTGAAGCTTCATCCTGTGGTGGCAGCGGGCAATAGGGAAAATGAAAAAAATACTGACAAGGCCTGCGAGACTCCTGTAAAAGAAGAAGGGGTTTATAAGTGGAAGGGTCTGACTTTCAACGAGAAAAGGCATGAAGTGAAGTACGACGGCCAAAGCATAGAACTGACCAACAGAGAGTTTCAGATGCTGGGCTTTTTACTGGCCAATATGAATATAGTTCTTTCCAGAGACACACTTTTGGAGCGGGTCTGCGGATACGACTATTTAGGAGAGACCAACGTAGTGGATGTTTACATCAGATTCTTAAGAAGCAAGATTGATGATGCATTCAACGTGAAGATGATACAGACAGTCCGCGGCGTAGGCTATGTTATACGATCGGAAGAATAGAATGAGTAAGGGAAAAAGTGAAGGCAATAAAAGAGTGACCTCCATTACCAGAAAACTTCAGTGGAGGTATATGGGGAAAAAGGTAAAGTCATATTTGGGATATGACTTTATCTTGTTTTTGTTCCTGTTTTTGTGTACAATGGCTACCCAGGAATACCTGGTGAACGGAACCGATTTTATGATGACCTGCCTGAGTTCCGGTTTTTCAAAGGACAGCACAAACTGGTCCAAGAACGGGTATTATTGCGTAGTGGATGATGAGGGGCAGGTTATAGATCCCAAGGAAATAAGGAAAAACGATAGAGCGGAATTCATTGCTAAGCATCTGAATTTTGCCATAAAAGATAAAAAAAGTGACACTTATGTATTTATGAATCTTCGCCATCCTGCTATAATAGATTTATATGTGGTGGGAGCTGTGCTGGCTTTTCAGTTGCTGGGGCTTTTTTTATCCATGTATGATGAGATGAATCAGATAAAAAAAGTGCTGACGCCCATCAATGAGATTGCCCTCAAGGTGGATGAACTCAGCAAACTCACCCTGTCTGAGGAACGCTATCATGAGATTGAGAACGCCTTGGACACTATTAATCCCGGAGAAGTAGGTACTTTATCCCTGGGCAATGACGACCTTAAGGGCATAGAAGCGGCCATGAACAATCTTATTCTTCGTATGAGGGATACCTACAGGCAGCAGGCCCGTTTTGTCAATGATGCTTCTCATGAACTCAGAACACCTATTACGGTTATTCACGGCTATGTAAATATGCTGGACCGCTGGGGCAAGACTGATGAAAAAGTACTGTCAGAGTCTATCGATGCCATTAAAAATGAGACCGATCACATGCAGCATCTGGTAGAGCAACTTCTTTTCCTGGCTCGCGGAGACAGCGGGAAAACTGCTTTGAAGGTAGAGAATTTCCTCTTAAACGATATGGTGAGAGAGGTCTATGAAGAGTCCCTGATGATAGATGAGCAGCATGTTTATCGTTTTAAGGACTGTGAGGATAAACTCAGTGTAGATGCAGACTACAGCCTACTTAAGCAAGCCTTCAGAATCCTCATAGATAATGCAGCCAAGTACACAAAGCAAGGCGATGAAATAGTTATAGCTCTCGGGAGAAACGAGGGAAACAAGCCTTATATTCAGGTACAGGATACCGGTATCGGCATGTCTGAAAAAGATGTGGCCAACATGTTTGAACGTTTTTACAGATCGGACAATGCCAGAAATTTTCAGGGTACCGGACTGGGACTGTCTATAGCCAAGTGGATAGTGGATAAGCATCACGGAAGATTCGAAGTGCTGTCCCGTACTGAACTTGGAACCAGAATAAGAATAATTCTCGGATAATTAAATAAAAGATCTTTTGCCGTTTCTGTAACAAACGGCAGCTACGAAAGGAGCCTTATGAAAAAGGTATTTTACACGGAGCTGGCCTATGTTATAGGACTGCTTACATTAGCACTGGGAACAGCTTTTATGGAGAGAGCGGACTTTGGTATGTCCATGGTAGTAGCTCCTGCATATATTTTGTATTTAAAAGTATCCAGTTATATTGACTGGTTTACTTTTGGCATGGCGGAGTACTGTTTCCAGGCTTTTTTATTGGTGGTATTATCACTTGTGATGCTTAGTTTCAAAAAGAAGTTCATATTTTCTTTTGTTACGGCGGTTATCTACGGTTTGATTTTGGATTTAATGATGAAAATGCTGGCCTTCATACCTGACGGCGGCATGGTGCAGAGAGTGATTTTTTACCTTTTCGGCATGGTGATTTGCGCTCTGGGAGTGGCTTTCCTTTTCCATACTTATCTGAGCCCGGAGGCATACGAACTTTTTGTGAAGGAACTTTCCGAAAAGCATAATTGGCCTATTTCAAGAGTGAAGACCACATATGATATCTGCAGCTGCCTGGTGGCTGTGGCCATGTCCTTTATTCTTTTGGGACAGCTTCAAGGCGTGAAAATCGGTACTATAGTCTGCGCTTTGGTAAACGGCTGGATTATCGGAAGATTTTCCGCTCTGCTTGAAAAAATCTTTGATTTTAAGGATCTTGTAAAAATAAAATTCTCCAAGGGAGACAAGTAAAATGCTGGGAAACACTGAAGGAAAACACTTATGTAAATATGTGAGGGATTACACCCTTTTTGACTTGGAGACCACAGGTATATCAAGCGTATATGACGAGATAATAGAGATCTCCGCGGTGAAAGTGAGAGGCGGCAAAGTGGTCTCAGAGTTCAGCAGGCTGGTAAATCCCGGGAGACACATACCGGAAGGCGCCAGCGCTGTGAATAATATTACTGACGATATGGTGGCCGCGGCACCGGTGTTTTCGGAAGTTTTACCGGATTTTCTGGATTTTATCGGTGATGATATACTGGTGGGCCATAATATAGCGGCTTTTGATATGAAATTTATATACAGGGATTGCCTTAAGTTTCAGGGAGGCACTCTGTCTAATGATTATATAGATACCTTGAGACTGGCCAAGATTATTTTCCCGGACTGGCGTCACAGAAGGCTCTCCGATCTGTCGGATTACTATGGCATATCCACCAAAGGAGCCCACAGAGCACTGGCTGACTGTCATATGAATCAGAAGGTATTCGAACTGATGGGACAGGAACTTGCGGGCTGCGGAACTCTTTCCGTGAAGCCTGAGATACGTATCTGCAGAGAATGTGGCAGACCTATGAAAAAGAGAGCCGGAAGGTTCGGCGAATTCTGGGGTTGCAGCGGGTATCCGGGATGCAAGTGTACGGAAAAAATATAAATACGAAATTTTGAGAAGACCACTCCTGGGAAGAGCGGTCTTTTTTTAAAAAAGTACTTGACAAAAATGGAAAGATTGGATACAATTCAATTGTATTAAATGTTACGCAATTTAATTGCACAAAATCTATCGGAGGATATTACAATGAGCAAAGTATTGGTTAGTTATTTTTCAGTAAGCGGTGTTACAGCAAAGGCAGCACAGGATCTGTGCGCAGCAGTTAATGGTACATTATGTGAGATTAAGCCTGCTGTGGCTTATTCTGCAGCAGACCTGGACTATATGAATAAGAGCAGCAGATGCTCCGTAGAGATGACAGATCCTGCATCCAGACCTGAGCTTGCAGGTGACTACAGTGTAGCTGATTTCGACGTAATCTATGTAGGCTTCCCTATCTGGTGGGGTGTAGCACCTCATGCAGTTAACTCCTTCCTGGAGAAACTGGACCTGAATGGTAAGAAAGTTATCGCTTTTGCTACATCTGCTCAGAGCGGTATGGATGCAGTAGAGAAGGCTCTGGCTCCTTCAGTTAATGGCGCAGAGCTGGTAGTAGGCTGCATCGTTAAGGGCGCTGAGGAAATCGCAGCCCTTGCAAAGCTTGCATAAATTATGCGTTTGTTTCATTCCGGAAGCAATATTATAAAGGTACCGGATCTGAGTCTGGGACGCAAAGATGCGGATTTCGGTCCGGGCTTTTATATGAGCTCTGACCTTGATTTTGCCATGCGCTGGACCAAGGCACGAAAAGATGCGCCGGCATTTATAAATGTCTATGACCTGGATACGGAAGGCCTAAAAGTGAAAAGGTTCACCCGCGATGAGGAGTGGTTTGATTACATAAACGGTAATCGTAACAGGCATGGTGATACATTTGATACCTATGATGTAATAATCGGGCCTATAGCAAATGACACTTTGTACGATGTTTTCGGGCTTCCGACCAGTGGACTGCTGGGAAAGAAGGAGTCCCTTGAACTACTGAAAATAGGCGGAGAATATCTGCAGATAGTGGTGAAGACACAGGACGCTCTTTCTCATTTGCAATGGAGTGATGCTATCAGAGTGGACTATGAGACAAGCGGAAAATACAGAGATATTGTAAAAAAAGAGACAGAAGAGTACCGGCAGGAATTCCAATTCTGTCTGGAAAAAATGATGGAATAGAGTTTATCGACATTTCAGAGCATAGGGCATATCAATTCGCCGTATGCTCTGTTTTTTTTTACAAGAGATAACCTGCTAAAAACGCTAGTTTTTATTAAAAATACAGTTTGTCTACAGCCCGGAGCGAAACTTTTTACCGGGCATGGATAGGAATAAAGTCCCACATATTTTTAGATAAGGTTTATAATCTGGTTAGAGAGAGTTTAGCAATATAGGGTATAATTTTAGATACGTAATATGTTTTAAGAGGAGGTAGACATAATGAAAAGACGATTCATTGTACCCATATTGGTCATTTCACTGTGCCTGGGGAGCCTGACAGGATGCGGTAAGGGACCTGCGAACCCAACAGCTGTACCTACTGATATTGTAAAAAATACGGAAACACCGTCAAATACACCGACAGAAGCAGCAAAGCCTACTTCTGCAGAAGTGGAAAATCCAATGCCAACTACTGAAACTGTAGCACCTACAGAAGTACCGGTAGAGCCAACAGAAGTGCCGGCAGCACCTACAGAAGTGCCGGTAGAGCCAACAGAAGTACCGGCGGTGCCTACTGATGAGCCGGTGGAGCCAACAGAAGTACCGGTGGTGCCTACTGATGAGCCGGTGGAGCCTACAGAAGTGCCTGTAACACCCACAGAACAGCCTGAGGAAACACCTGCGCCGGTAGTTACTGATGTGCCTGAGGAGACACCTGCGCCTACAGCGACAGAAGGACCGAAGGAGACACCTGCGCCTACAGTGACAGAAGGAGCGAAGGAGACACCTGTGCCTACTGACGTCCCGGAGCCGACTGCAACTAACATTCCGGAGCCAACTGATACTCCGGTTCCGACCAATACCAATACACCGACTCCGAAGCCGACTAATACAAATACGCCGACTCCGAAGCCGACAAATACAAATACGCCGAGCCCGAAGCCGACTAACACAAATACGCCGAGCCCTAAGCCGACTAATACCAATACACCTACTCCGAAACCGACGAAGACACCAACTCCGAAGCCGACGAATACACCTACTCCGAAGCCGACCAATACCAATACACCGAGCCCAAAGCCGACTAACACCAATACACCGAGCCCGAAGCCGACTAACACCAATACGCCGAGCCCAAAGCCGACTAATACCAATACGCCGACTCCGGTGCCGACTAATACCAATACGCCGAAGCCGACCGCAACCAACACTCCGAAACCTACCAAAATTCCCGGAGCTACTCAGACGCCTATGCCTACAAAGACGCCTGCGCAAAAGGTCAAATATACTGACAAGGGAGTCGATACAAGCAAAATTGAGTGGAATTGCGGAAACCATTTATATACTCAGGATGAGATTATCAGCCAGACGGTGGGAAATCTTTACAGTCTGGGTGGAAAAAGCGGAAGTTACGGCTCATCATTCTTTTCCGAGAGCAAAGAATACATAATGGAAGTGGCTGAGAAAATCGCTGCATTAAGGGGTATTGAATATGTAGAAGTGGAAGAATACTACAGGTATAGAAACGGCTCTGTATATATGCTTAGAGCCAGAGCCTTTACATCCTTCAGATATTTCTATGCTTTGGATACAGGTGATACCTCGAGACTTGATGATAAGGATAAGGCTGCAATTGCAGTAATCAAAGACCTTGTGGAACAGTCCAAGGCATACAAGACAGACTTTGAAAAGGAAAAGTTTTTCCATGATTATCTGGTAAGTACCATCGAGTATAATGCTTGCGATAGTTTCGGAGATGGTCAGACACCTTATGGGGCACTGATTCTTAAACAGTGCGTATGTAACGGTTATGCCAGCAGCTTTGAACTTCTGATGAACCTGGCAGGCATCACATGTACCTATGTAATAGGTCTTGGAAATGGTGGTTCTCACGCATGGAATCAGGTTCTTATGGGTGGTGCCTGGTATAATGTGGATGTTACCTGGGATGACCCTGTACCGGATGATCCCGGCAGAGTTCGATATGATTATTTAAACGTAAACGATGAAGCCTTCAGTAGATCTCATAAGGCAGAGTCGGATTTTGTGGCTACCTGCTTTGCAACAGAGTATAATGCCATGAAAATGATGTACACCGAGTGCAAGAATTTGGCTGAAGTAGATGCTTTTATTAAGAGTAATCTGGATAAAGGTATCACATACATGGAATTCTTTTATACCGGTACGGAAGAACTTGAAATAAGCGAATTGTCCAGTATGAAGGGGCATGGCTACAGCATGGGTTGGAGTTCCTCCTCAATCGGAGACCTGTATAAACTCACGGTATACTAAAAGCGATGAAACAAAAAAGATTATTGATTATTTTATAACCTTGTGGTATACTCTGCCACAAAGGACGAGGGAGTTCACTTTATGTGACCTCCCTTTTATAATTTCGAGAACAAAGGCGTTCGGCATATAGTGTCGAACGTTTTTTTAATTTGTGCGCCTAGGGCACGCACTAAAAGAAGGAACCACAGCGGGAATAGAGAGGAGATTTGCTATGAAGCATCTGGAATTGCTGGAACATACAGACACAGTCAATGAATTGCTGGCACGATATGGAGTAAAGTTTGGTATATACAAAAATGGCACTTTCAAAGAGCAGCTTTTCCCTTTTGATGCTATTCCGAGAATCATTGAGGCTGACGAATATGCGTATCTGGAAAAGGGACTAAAGCAACGAGTACTTGCTCTCAATATGTTTCTTAAGGACATTTATTCGAAGAAGCAGATTGTAAAGGACGGTGTGGTGCCGGAGGATTTCATTTTCGCATCCAGTGGCTATATGGCTGAATGCGAGGGCGCGATTCCTCCAAAGGATATTTACTCACACATCTCCGGCATAGACCTGGTAAAGGGCAAGGACAACGTATGGTACATCCTGGAGGATAACTTGAGAGTGCCCTCCGGAGCATCCTATCCGATGATAGCAAGAGAACTCTGCAGAAGGTCATCACCGGAGACCTTCACCGATTTGAAAATAGAGGATAACAGAAATTACGCCAAGCTGCTCAGAAGAACTTTTGACCATGTAAATACAGGCGGACACACGGTTATCCTGACGCCGGGCAGGTACAATGCCGCATATTTTGAGCACAGCTATCTGGCTGAGCAGACAGGGGCACATCTGGTGAACGGCTCGGAACTCACGGTAAAGGACGATAAATTGTACTTTGTGACTGCCGGGGGAAAACTGGAGAGGGTAGGCGCTGTCTATCGCAGAATTTCAGATGAATACCTTGATCCGATGAATTTCAATCCGGAGTCTCTTATCGGTATACCGCACATATATGACGTCTTCAAAAAGGGCAATGTTGCGCTTCTTAATGCACCGGGAAACGGCGTTGCGGACGACAAGGGAATATATTATTTCGTGCCCAAAATGATTAAGTACTATCTTGGTGAAGAGCCGATTTTGTCCAATGCGCCCACATATCTTCCTTTCTACGAGGAGGACATGAAGTATGTGCTGGAGCACTTTGATACGCTGGTATTAAAGGATGTGGCTGAGGCCGGAGGCTATGGAGTGGTATTCGGAAGCAAGATGACAAAGGAGCAGAAGGCGGATTTCATTGCTTTGCTGAAGGCAGAACCAAGACGATTCATCGCACAGGAGGTCATTGATTTCCAAGACCTCGATATACTGGAGGACGGACAGCCCGTACCAAGAAAAGCAGACCTCAGAGCTTTTGTTCTTATGGCGGATGAGCCTTTGGTTTGGAAAAGCGGTCTCACCAGATTTTCCAGAAATCCTGATTCGTTTATTGTTAACTCATCACAGGGAGGAGGCTTTAAAGACACATGGGTATTATCTCGGTAGAGCAGGCAGATCGCCTGTATTGGCTCGGCAGATACACCGAGCGTGTATATACAACACTTAGAATGTTTTCGAAAAGCTTTGACAGTCTGATCGACGGTATAGCAGATGGCTACGTGGATTTTTGCAAGGATATTGATATTCCGAATGTCTATGCTGACAAGGCCGATTTTGTCAAAAGGTATCCCTTTGACGCTACGTTGTCCGATTCAATAATCAGTAATCTCACCAGGGCATACGATAACGCCATTGTCCTTCGTGAAAGCATTGGTTCCGAATGTTTGGCGTATATTCAGCTTGCGATTTATGAGATGAACAAGGCGGCTGCCAGCAAGGCGCCTCTTATTGAGCTTCAGAAGGTAAATGACAATCTACTGGCTTTCTACGGCATTGCAGATGACCGGATTGATAGTGAAAATATTCGAAATATCATTAAGGCCGGCAAAAGAATTGAACGAATCGACATGTACGCAAGACTTGGCATCGGCAGAAATGAGCTTGCCCGCGAGATTCACAGAATGATTCCACGAGTGGAGAAAAGCGGCCTTGAGTACGACAAGGAAAAGCTTTCGAGGATTCAGCAGCTGATAGAAGCAGAAAAAATCGATTATTATAAAATAGTTGGTGAGGTAGAGACCATATTCTGATATATTGTTATAAAAAGCAGGCTGCACTATTTGACAAATTATCCGGCAGTCTCATTAGGGGGAATTATGAAGAAACTTCATTTTACCTATAACATGCAGATTGAATATTCTACCCTGGTCTCTAATTGCAATTATACCATCAAGTGCATCCCGGTAAATACGGATAGGCAAAAGATAGATAACCTGAAAATCAGTATGCAGCCGCAAAATGACTACGGATGGAGCAGGGATGGTTTTAAAAATACATATATCTGGGGCAAAAATACCGAGCCGCATTTGTCATTCAGCTTCAGCATTGAGGGCGATGCAGAAACCGGCCTGACGAGGCATGAAAACAGTGTAGACGGTGACCTCGACATGATATTTTTGTATCCGCATGGATTAAATGTTCCGGGACGCGCAATTAAGGCTTTTTACGAGGAGAATATAAAGGGAATTACCGGTGATACGCAGTATATAGCAGGAAAAATTTCGGGGCTCCTTCATAGTGAAATGACGTATCAAAGGGGTGTAACCAACGTAAATACCACTGCGGAAGAAGCGTTTGCCAATAGATGCGGCGTGTGTCAGGACTACGCTCACATTTTGACAGCGCTTCTTCAGCTATCCGGAATTTGTGCCAGATACGTAACAGGATTGATCATGGGAGAGGGCGAGAGCCACGCCTGGGTGGAGTACCGGGACGGCGATAAATGGTACGGCATCGACCCTACAAATAACAAGCCTGTTGGCGATGAATATATCAAAATCGGTAGTGGACGTGATGCTAGGGACTGCATGTTAAACAGAGGCATCATGCATGGCGGTGGAGCACATACTCAGGTGGTTACGGCCAGCGTAAAGGAGAAATAACTATATGATAAAAACAGTGGCATCAGTGGGGCTTCCCGTTGATGAGGCATTAATGATTAAAAAGAGAAGGATTCAACCTAAGGAAAAGGCTAAGGGCATGAAGAGAATAAGTATTGTTACCGGCATTCACGGTGACGAGCTGGAAGGACAATACGTATGCTTTGAGGTAGCAAGACGCATAGAAGCAGCCTTTGAGAACCTTAAGGGAATTGTGGATATATATCCGGCCATGAACCCGCTGGGGATTGACTCGATTACCCGAGGCATTCCTGCCTTTGACCTTGATATGAATCGTCTTTTTCCCGGCAATATTGATGGCAATATGACAGAATACCTGGCAGCGGAGATGGTGAAGGACGTTTCCGGCTCAGACCTGGTAATCGATATCCATGCAAGCAATATCTACCTGACAGAAATCCCACAAATCAGAATCAACGAGCTGAATGAGGAAACGCTTGTCCCGCTTGCGAAGGAGGCAAATGTTGATTTTGTGTGGGTACATGGAGCGAGCACCGTACTTGAATCCACATTTGCATACAGCTTAAACAGCACGGGAACACCCTGCCTGGTAGTGGAAATGGGCGTGGGCATGCGCATTACAAAGGAATACGGAGACCAGCTCACCGATGGCATTTTTCACCTGATGGAGGTCCTTGGTATATGGGCCGGAAAAACAAAAAAGCCGAGAAAACCGATTGTTTCCAAGAATCCTGCGGATGTAAGCTACCTGAATGCCAGCGTGGGAGGCCTTTTTGTACCCAGAGTACACCATTGGGAGGAACTTAAGCAAGGCGATGTTATCGGCAGCATTGTGGATCCACTCAGCGGAAAGGTGCTGGATGAGGTCACATCGCCGGTTGACGGAATTTTGTTCACCATCAGAGAATATCCTATTGTGGATGAGGGCTCGCTGATGGGAAGACTCTTAAGGAAAGAGGCTTACAGCAAATGAAAAAGAAGATAATATATGAGCAACAGGGTTTATATCGTGATAACTTCCGTGTGACCGGTTATGAGTTCGGCAAGGGCAAAAAAAGCGTTTGCATTGTGGGGACTATGAGAGGAAACGAGGTTCAGCAGCTTTATTGCTGCTCGCAGCTCGTTAAGAAATTCAAGCAGTTGGAGGAAGAGGGAAGAATAGCTGCAGGACACAAGATACTGATTATCCCCAGCTGCAACCCATATTCGCTGAATATTCAGAAGCGCTTCTGGCCTATTGATAATACCGATGTCAACAGAATGTTTCCGGGATATAACCTGGGTGAAACAACCCAGCGAATAGCCGACGGCGTATTCAAAGAAATAATGGATTATGAGTACGGTATTCAGTTTACTTCCTTCTATATGCCCGGTGAATTTATGCCTCATGTTAGAATGATGGATGAGGGCTACAGCAGGATAGAAACCGCGCTGAAATTTGAGATGCCATACGTTGTGGTGAGAAAAGTGCGTCCCTACGATACCGCTACGCTGAATTATAACTGGCAGGTCTGGGATACGGAGGCTTTTAGCTTTTATACTACCACCACAACCACAATTGACCGTAAATCTGCAGGTCAATCAGTGCTGAGTATATTGAAATTCCTGTCGGCACTGGGAATAGTTAAGTATCAGTCCGGAAGCGCGGTAAAGGAGTCCAAGGTTATCACAGATACGGAAATGGTAAGTGTGAGGACGGCCAAATCCGGTATTTTCGAGCCGCTGGTTAAGGTGGGAGAAGCAGTATCAGAGGGAACACCGCTGGCAAATATTGTGCATCCATATGAGGGTACAATAATGGAGACGCTATACGCTCCTGTGGATTCGAGGATTTTCTTTATGCACACAGATCCGTTGACTTATGCAAATACTGCGGTGTTCAAGTTGATTTTTGAGGAACGGATTTAATATAATACATTTTTATGACAGCAAAAATACAGCCCCTGAGTTTTGATTAACTCAGGGGCTGTTAATTTTTATTATGCCCAAGGATTCTCTGCATCAGGAATGCGGATATCGGTGAGACACTGAATGTCACTTACGAACCACTGACCTGTGGAAGGCTTTTTACGAAGAACTACAGGCTGAGGGGAGTCGGCGCCGGCACTCTGTACATAGAGGGTAGCCCAGTTCTCATTGGTGTAAGAATAAGGATTGTCGCTGACAGTGATGGTATAAGGCTGTGTAGGTGTATAGCCATTCTTGGTGGTAGCGCCCTGGAAGAAGGCAAAAGGCTTATAGAGCTTACCTGTGAGGCGGTCTGCCAGGAACTGCTGCTCGCGTACGCTGACATCATCCGGGCCCTCCAGGAAATCAAGCATCTCGTAGGTAGCCTCAGGGCTGTTGCCGTAGTTACACAGGGCAGCCATAGCCAGAGCCACGGTCTTGAAAGGTGTATCCAGCTTAGCCTCAGGCAGAGCCTTCAATTCCTCGAGATTTGTAGGAAGTGCCTTGAAAGTAATCTTAACTGATTTAGTGGTAACTGCCTTATTGATAGAGTTCTTAACACCCTTGGTTAAATTGTCAACAGCTTTTCTGGTAGTAGAATTAACTGCATGCTTTACTTCAGATTCCAGTGATTTCTTTAAATTGTCAAAAAGTCCCATTTTATGCTCCTCTCCAAGTTGAAAATTCAATAACAAAATTTTACAATAATTGTAACATTTGACGAGAGTTTTGCAAGAAATATTTTTTTATGACGCTTTAAATTTTGAAATTTCTTGACATTGATAGTTTATTATGACAAAATTTTTTTTATAATCCGACTGGGAATAGCGGAAAAGGAAAGGGAGTAGGAGCATGTTTGACAGTTCTTTTTTTACGGTAAATGAATCAAATTTGAGCTCTCGTATTGCCCAGGCTACACACTATCTGGAGGAGTACGAGAAGGAGGTAGCCAGAGCTCAGGGGGCAGCAGGCGTCACCTTTAGAAACAAGGAGGATGCCCTGGGCAGAATTAAGGTGCTGGTGGAATTCGCACCTGATGATGAGAAGGTAAAGGAGCTTTTTGCCAGAGCCAAGGCCTGTGTGAAGGGCGGTGCAGGTAATATCAGCACGGTAGACCCTGCTATGACCAAATACCTTGAAAATGAAGAAAATATCAGAAAGCACTTTACTGAAGTCAGCGAAAAGGCATGGAATGAGTGCCTTAAGGCTAATGCAGAAAATATGCTGGAAAAAGTATTTCCGGCGCCGGATTTTTCCACCTATGTGCTTAAGGATATGAAGGATAAGATAGTGGTGCTGGATAATGTCAGATATCCTGACAATCAGTTCAGAGGTACCACCGGTGAATACGTATGGTGCGGTACCCGCTCTGACGGCATGTATTTTGTGAAGATAGACGGACGCCAGTGGCTGGGACCCTATGAGGCAGTAAAG
Organism: Lachnospiraceae bacterium; assembly: GCA_045641825.1. Taxonomy (GTDB): domain Bacteria; phylum Bacillota; class Clostridia; order Lachnospirales; family Lachnospiraceae; genus RGIG3528. The sequence continues at coordinate 1,580 of JAZUHR010000159.1, read as the reverse complement.
CGCTACCGCCGTCAGGTAGATACCACGCTTATGGATGTTAGAGAGTGGTCCGTAATAGCGAAAATTACTGATATTGCCTGCGAGAGCCCGGATGCCGGTGAAAACAAGCTGGCGGCACCTGTAATGTCCTGGGAGGTAGAGCCTATCGCTCTTTACGTACCGGGCCATGTAATGGCAGTATATGACAGCGAAGGTCAGCATACCGGTCGCTTTATCGACGAGGAAAAGGTGGCTGAGATGAAGGATGCCTGGTACACCGTGAAGGAAGTACCGAAGGATGTGACACCGGAGCGTCTGGTGGAGATTTTCATGTATGCAATCAAGGAGAAGAATTTCGAGCTTTTCGTAGACTGTATCGATCCTGAAAGAAGAGAGACACCGATTCAGCTGGACCTTTTGAACTACCATTGGGACCTGCATCAGGAGCGCTTCCACAATGAGTATATCCACGCAAATATCAATGCAGATAAGACTCAGATTAAGGTCACCAAGGGCTATGATGACCAGGGCGTAGACACCTTCTTCCTGGACGAGGACGAGATAGCCAAATTAAAAGAGGCTTATGGTGAAAAAGAGGAAGAGGCTACAGTTCAGACAGCAGCTATCGATAAAAACGGCAAGCAGCTGGGAACACCTGCCAACCACATTTTAAGACGTGTGGGTGACGGCAGATGGTATATCCAGACATACGAAGTAAGATTTTAGGGAGGGAGAAAAATGGCTGAAGTTAATAATGAGGCTGCAGAAAAGGCAGCAAAGCTGGATGCGGACCATTTAAAGGCCGGCACCATACAGGGTATAATTTCCGAGCTTAACAATGGTCTGGCAAAGGCGGAGAGTGAACTGGACAAAATGACCTATTCTCCCAACAGTGCGGACTTTGAGGCTGCGCTCAAGTCAGTAGCTACGCTTGTCAGCAGCGGTTCACACGTGGATTTCGTCAGGAAAAACAGATGGCTGGGAGAGAAGGCACAGAGAAGTGCCCACTTAAATGGCGGCTGGAGTGAGGGGGAAGAGGACAAATTCCTCGTTTGCGATTTCTTTGATCTGGTAAGCGCAAGCACAAAATTCAGAAGTGAATTCGCAGAATTTGTTACTAACAGCATTCAGGGCTCCATGCTTACGGCTGCAGATGCGCTGTGCTTCGAAGACAATCTGAGCAGAAGAATTTCAGGTGAGGACCTGGCAGAGATCAGCCTGGCTTTTGCGGAATTTGATTCTGTCTACAATAAATACAATAACGCAAGTATTTTCTCAGAGCTTCAAATCAAAAAGGAAGATGGCTTCGATGTTAATTTAGAGGCTGTTCTGGACCACATGGATCTGGCTCTTTTAAACAAGAAGAATCTTTGCAAATTCCTTATGAACACCAAGACCACCACAGCCAGCGGTATCAATAAGCTCTATTCTCTGGACAGAACTACGGCACAGTTTGACAAATTTGGCAGCAGAGAAGATGCAATCAGAAGAGCCTTAAAGAAGATTGAAGACTTTAACGCTGCTCTGGACGGATTTCAGGTGGCAATTGGCAATGAAGTCAGAGGCTATTTGAGAGGCTATCAGAGAATACTGGACATCAT
>JAZUHR010000158.1:0-2334 GCA_045641825.1 Lachnospiraceae bacterium | reverse complement strand
TAGCCGCAGGTGCCGCAGTTCAGTTCGTCTGTAGGCTTGGTCTTACCCATGGACTTGAGGGCTGCTTTGATTTCCTCTTCTGTAGGCTCCACCAGGGCGCGCTTGGTATAGTGGTGTATCTTTCTGATATCAGTTTTATCTGGCTGGTCTACAACAAAGTCCTTTTCACCGGCATATCTGGAGATGGCTTGGTAGTCACGCACAGGATTGCGGTGGTATTTTTTCATAACCGGGCCGTTGATGCAGCTGCCGGAGCAAGCGCTCATCTCGATAAAACAATGCTTGATATTGCCCTGCAGCATGTCATCCAGAGCGGCGCGACAGTTTTTCACACCGTCGATAGCCATATAGGTGTAGTCGGAATGGAAGTCGGTAAGTGTCTTCAGGACACCGCCTGTAGTCGGGAAAAATCTGGCACGGCTCTCAGGTGTGTTATCCACTTTTTCCTCTGGGACAATGCCCTTTTCCTCGAACATTTCGGCCAGCTCCTCGAATGTCAGCACCACATCCGCATAGCCGGGATAGCGGTCGGCTTCATCCTTTTTGGATACGCAGGGACCGATGAAAACACACTTGGCATCCGGATGACGGCGCTTTATATCCTGACAGTGAGCCTGCATGGGAGAAAGCACATCGGCCAGGTATTTAGTGAGCTCAGGGTAATACTTCTGAATCAGGAGATTCACAGTATGGCAGCAGGAGGTGATGAGATTGTCATAATTACCTTCATTTACCAGACGTTCATATTCACGTTTTACTATAGTGGCACCTATAGCTGTCTCCTCAGCGTCGTAGAAGCCCAGCTTCTTCAAGGCTCCGCGCATAGACTCGATTCCCACATTGTCGAAGTCGGCTATAAAGGAGGGGGCGAGGCTGGCGATGACCTTTTCGCCGTCGTTTATCATTTTTTTTACACGCCCTGTATCATTGGTGATTTCCTTGGCATTCTGGGGACAGTAAACAAAGCACTGGCCACAGAGGATGCAGTCCTGAGTCAGAATATGGGCCTGATTTTCCGAAAATCGAATAGCCTTTACAGGGCAGTGCCTGATGCACTTGTAGCAGTTTTTACAGTTGGATTTTTTGAGGGTGAGTGCTTCGTACATGTATTCTCCTTTGCCGCAGGCAATGGAGGCCTGTACGGCGAGTACTATTATAAGTTTCCGCAAGGAAACGCGTCCTTGTTATCTCCTTTTATGGAACGAAGTGGAATTCACTTATCTTTTATGAAATGACAATGCTCTTTTTGGGACCGAGTTTCATTACCTGTCCGGCATCGTTTTTGAACCAAATGGTCTCCGCGGTAGGATTGTAAAGGCGCTTCCCGTCGTCCCAAATTTCTACCTGCTTAAGAGAAGTGATATAGTCATAAATCTCGATATTGGTAGCATAGTAGATATCATCACGACCGGAGATTTTTTGAAGAAAAGCTTCCATTTCGGGAAATCCTATGCCGCCTTCACCGTCGAATTCGTAACTGTGTCCCCATACGTAGAAAAGAGACAGGTCGCGCCAGTCGGGCAGGGCGAGAAATCTATCGGCCAGTTCCATAAGATTATTGTTGTGGTGGCAGGTAGGAGTCCACTCCAGGAAGTCCTTGGGTAAAAAGAAATCCTGAGTCTCCTGACACACACGGGAATAGTGCAAGCCCAGATTTTTCAAGGTATGCTTCACTTCTTCGTTGTAGTCACCAAAGGCATAAGCAGCCCCTCTTACGGGCTTTTTAAAGGCTTTTTCCAGGGCAGCCTTATCCAGAGCAAATTCTCTGTGAAGACCCTGGGGAGTCAACTGGGTGGGGAATTTGTGTTCCAGACCATGACTTGCGATCTCGTGCCCCTTGTAAATATCACGAAGCTCCGCCTCGGTGTGCTCGCTTAGTGACTTTTTGGAATTCAGATTGAAGGTGGCTTTTACACCATATTTATTAAAAAGAGCTATCAGCTTAAGATCCGGCAGATTACCATCGTCATAGCTTAAAGTCAGCGCTTTTTCCTTGCCGGAAGGGTACAGGAAACGCATATGAATCCTCCAATATACTAAAAAATGTTATCATCAGCATTTTAGCATTTACACCATAAATATGCAATGAGGATGGGGCATAGAAAGGGATGAATTATGCATGAGACTTGACAGGTTTTTATTTTCACATCCCGGGTCTACAGAAAAAGTATAATTTTATATAGAGCTTTTAAATAAAATGTGATAATGTTACATAGATACAAAAAACTTATACATTAAGGAGCGTTATGGCTGATTTTTTGGAAAGAACTGAACTTCTGTATTCACCCGAAGAGATGGAAAAATTAAAAAATGCCACGGTATGCGTTTTCGGCG
>JAZUHR010000157.1:0-3502 GCA_045641825.1 Lachnospiraceae bacterium | reverse complement strand
AGAAGAATAAGTACACATACTGTCGCTATGAAAAGCACGTGTGACTCTCCTAAGGTATCGAATGCTCTGTAATCCAGAATCATGCCGGCTACGATATTTACTGCGCCTGTCTCTTCAATACCTTTTTCAATATAGCGGTCTGAAACCTCGTTATTAACAGGGTTCTCAGGCTCACCAAAAGCAGGAAGCTTAGTCACTGTAAAAAGAAGGACACCGATAATGGCAAGACAGGTAATCACAGCCATTATTCTATAAAAAATGTTGTAATACTTTACGCCATTTTTCTCAGTCCATTCAGCATAACCCTGAATATACTCTTCTTTTTCCTTCTTCTGCTTTGCTTTCGCTTCATCGTTAAAGAAGTCAGATCTTTTAATAGCCTCTGATTCATTTGTGTCTACTTCATAACCACTGTTTTCGGAGAGGCTGTCAGATGTACCATTAACAAAATTAACAAGCCTTCTCCAGAAAGTGTGCTCATAATCACGCCTGATCCTGCTCATCTTCTGCCTCCTCCTTTTTATCTGTCATAGCATGAATTTTCTTAAGTGTAACAAAGAAAAGAACTGTGGTAATACCTGCTCCTACAGCAGCCTCAGTAATAGCCAGGTCCGGGGACTCCAAAATCATCCAGATGATGGACATAATTACAGAATAGGACATGAAAATAATGATGGATGTAAGAAGATTCTTATTTAAGCAGGTTGCGATGGCACAAATAACCAGAAAGCCCAAAAGAATATACATAAAAGCTGTCATTTTACATCCTCCTTTTCCTCGAGTTCTTTTTCTACATCGCTAAGCTCTCTGACCTCGTATTCCAAATCCTTCTTTTCAGGATGGGTAATATACTCCAGCTTTGCAATAAGGTGTGATGAAACCGGGCTTGAGAACCACAGAAAGGCCAGTACCAGAAGGCACTTAAGACTGGCGAAACTGAATCCGAAATACACAAGGCAGCCTATGACTATAAGAAGAATACCCAGAGTATCTCCCATAGCTGCTGCATGCATACGGTTTAATACATACTTGAATTTATTGGTGCCGATTACTACACATACATAGATAAGCGCACCCAGGATAAAAAAGATACTTGCAATAATTTCACGAACCATTATTTTTCCTCCTCCTTATCCTGCTTACTCTGCTTTTCTCTGTAGACACCTACAAAAACCTTGGCAAGAACAATAACCGCCAGGAAGGAAAGCATGGCATAAACCAGAGCAACGTCCAAAAGATAATCCTCAGAAAGAAAAATTGAAAGCAGCATAATAATGACCATAGTCATGGTACCAATCATATTTACAGCCACCATTCTGTCTGTGGAATATGGGCCTTTAATACCTCTGACCAATGCAAAAAGCATGCAAATGGCAAGGACAATCATTATTACTATTAAAGTAACCTGAAAGTATGTGCTCATTTTTTACTTCTTCCTTTCTTACTATTCTGGCTCTGACCCACATTTTCCATCTTGGTGAGTCTGTCTACAAATACACTGGAATCCAATCCTCCTGCCAAATCCTTATCCAGGCAGTGAACCAGATAATCATCCTCCTCCAGCTCCAGAGTAATAGTACCCGGAGTCAGGGTAATGGAATTAGCCAGAGTACTCTTGTGCTCTGTTTCCTTAAGCTTACCCTTGAAGTGAACGATAACAGGCTCCACCTCCAGCTTTGAATTGAAAATGTAATAAAGCACCACGCAGTTGGCCTTAATAATCTCCTTAATCAAAGTCAGCAAATAAAGGAAGCCATGGGGCACCCTTAAAAGGAATTTAAGTTCCTTCTTGGGGGAATAATCCATGAATTTCCACAGGAAAAGGTACAAAGCGGCAGAAATTACAACACCGAAAATCAAGATTTCCCAGGTAAATTTGCCGTTAAAAATAATCCATAACGCTAATAGAATAAAAAACATATTTTTCCTCTCTTTTTAACAAAAATGTAAAAAAGCATATCCTTAATTATACATCGACATTTATCTTAAAAACAATATCCTAAATCTAAAAAAACTGCACCCTGCGCCATCGTCCGATTTCGCAAGGTGCCGTAAAAGTAGTCTTATTTATTCTTCTTTAAAAATTCAGGAATTTTTATTCCGTCGTGCTCAGTATTCTCTGCATTGCTTGGTGTGGAAAAGCTCTGAGAGATATTAGTCTGAGGACGTACAGGCTGCGAAAGACCTGACTGAGGTCTTGCCTGTGTCTGAGAAGCAGGATTAACCTGAGGTCTTGCTGCTCCGGCCTGCTGCTGGGCAGATGTTAAACTCTTCTTCATGAATGCAGGTACACCAAGTCCTGCTCCCTGGAAGCTGGCTGCAGGCTTTACCTGGCTCTGCTGCTCAGTTGTAGCCTTACCGATGTAAGAACTGAACTGATCAGCCTTAAATACGGAAGGTGAGCCGGATTCAATACCTGTAGCGATTACAGTGATGGCAACAGAATCATTCATGCTGGCATCATCACGTGCACCGAAGATAATATTAGCATCCTTATCAGCCATCTCATTAGCCTTGGAAGCTGCCTCTGTAACCTCGAAGATATTAACATCACCTGTAAACTGGATGATGATATCCTTGGCACCCTTAATAGTAGTCTCAAGAAGAGGACTGGAAATAGCTGCCTCAAGAGCCTTAAGACACTTATCCTCACCTGAACCATAGCCGATACCGATATGAGCTACGCCCTTATCCTTCATGACACGGGATACATCCGCAAAGTCAAGATTGATAAGACCGCTCTTATTCATAAGGTCAGTAACACCCTGAACAGACTGCTTCAGTACCTCATCAGCCTTCTTAAATGCTTCACGAAGAGAAGATCTCTTATCGCAAATAGAAAGAATCTTATCGTTAGGAATAACGATAATGGTATCTACATTATGACGAAGTCTCTCAATACCGCTAAGAGCATTGTCCATACGCACCTTGCCCTCAAAGGTAAAAGGCTTGGTAACTACGCCCACGGTAAGAATGCCCATTTCCTTGGCAATCTGAGCTACAACAGGAGCTGCACCGGTACCTGTACCGCCACCCATACCACAGGTAACGAATACCATATCCGCACCGCGAATAACCTCAGTCAGCTCTTCACGGCTCTCCTCTGCACTCTTCTCGCCCTTCTCGGGATCTGCGCCACAACCAAGTCCCTTGGTAAGCTTCTCACCAATCTGAATACAGGTCTCAGCCTTACTCTCGGTAAGAATCTGCTTATCTGTATTGGCACTTACAAATTCAATACCGTTTATATTGTCTTCAATCATACGGTTAACCGCATTATTTCCTGCACCACCTACACCAACGACGACGATACGTGCGTTGCTATCAGAATAATCATTAGTAATCTCCAGCAAGGTCCCACCCTCCTTATTTCTAAAGCCTATAACTTAAATCTCTTCGCAATAATTACCAGCTGCTTCTCAAACGAAATTATCCACGCTCAACTCAATATATAGTGCTTAACGTTCCAGTTATCCACTAACCTGGGTATATAATATATATT
>JAZUHR010000156.1:0-3277 GCA_045641825.1 Lachnospiraceae bacterium | reverse complement strand
TCCATTTTTCACTTCGTTCATAAAGGAGATAGAATAGGAGATAACATGCTTCTTAGTGTTTCTTTAATTTTATTATTGGGCATGTCCATGGGGGCTCTCTGCAAGTGGTTAAAGCTTCCCAGCCTCATAGGAATGCTGGCCACCGGCATAGTTCTGGGACCATATGTGCTGGATCTTTTGGACGGTAGCATTCTGGGAATTTCCGCAGAGCTCAGAAAAATTGCCCTGATTATTATACTTACCAGAGCGGGACTGGGGCTGGATATGTCCGGTCTTAGGAAAATAGGTCGCCCGGCTCTTCTTATGTGCTTTGTGCCGGCTAGCTTTGAGCTGCTCGGCATGCTGCTTCTGGCACCGCCCCTTCTGGGACTGTCACTTATGGAAAGCGCAATTTTAGGAGCAGTCCTGGCAGCAGTTTCCCCGGCTGTAGTAGTGCCCAGAATGGTAAAGCTGATGGACGAAGGCTACGGAAAACGTGAAGGCGTGCCCCAGCTGATTTTAGCGGGTGCCTCTGTGGATGATGTGTATGTGATCGTTCTTTTTTCCACCTTTGTTGGTATGATGCAGGGGGAGAGCGCGTCGGTATTAAGCTTCGTGAACATCCCCGTATCCATAATCCTTGGAATAGCCATAGGACTTATACTTGGACTGGCCCTGGCCAAATTTTTCCACATGGTCCACATGAGAGATACTGCCAAGGTGCTGATTATTCTGAGTATTTCCCTGCTGCTGGTGGTGGCAGAGGATAGCCTTACCACACCGATTACTTTTTCGTCCCTTATCTCCATTATGTTTATTGGAATAGGAATGCAGAGAAAGGGAGCAGCACTTACCAAGAGAATTTCCGCCAAGTATGCCAAGCTCTGGGTGGCAGCAGAAGTCTTCCTTTTCGTGCTGGTAGGAGCCAGTGTGAATATAAGTTACCTTGGAAAAATAGGCTGGCCCGCCCTCTTACTGATTGCTGGAGCGCTGGCTTTCAGAATGCTGGGAGTCTTTGTTTGTCTCCTGGGCACCCGGCTTAACAGAAAGGAAAGGTTTTTTTCCATGTTGGCTTACACACCCAAGGCTACGGTTCAGGCAGCTATAGGCGGTGTACCTCTTGCCACGGGCTTTGCCTGCGGAGAGACAGTGCTTACTGTGGCAGTGCTGGCTATAGTTTTGACTGCACCTTTGGGCGCCTTCGCCATAGACTTATCCTATAAGAAACTGCTGAAATTATACAGATAGAACCGAGTTTATTTATTATTTATTATTTATTTAATTGAAAGTTAATTCTAAATAAAAGGAAAAACGGGTAAAATGTTACATGATAATTATTGCATGAGAAGTGCATATTTATCATGTGACTTTTTTTATTTATATTTCTAGCAGTGAGGGACAACTTATGGAAAAAGAAAAAACAAAAAGAAAAATAAGCATTTTGGCGCTGGAAATACTGGCACCGATTGTACTGGTTCTGATTACTTTTATTGTAGTAATCAATATCACACTCTCCGGCGTCAGCAGAACAGCAGAGGATATGATTCAGCTTCAGCAGAAGCGTATTCCTGCTCTTTCCATGGCTCAGGAACTCAGGTACGAGGTACTGCATACATCCGAATTTTTCACAGACGTTTCCGCTGTTAAGGAAAGGGATGAGGTTAAAGAAGGTGCAGAAATCAAGGAAAGCGTTCTGGATCAGTTACAGTGGATTAAGTCCATGGATCCCGACAATACCGCTTTGTATAACGAGATAGAAGCTGAATATGAGGCATTTTACAGCCTTTGCTATAAGATGGCACTTGCCTATATAGATGAGGGCACTGACGCCGGCAATGCCATCATGGAGCAGGTTGACCCTATCACAGAGTCCTTATCAGAGAAACTGGATGGGTTGGCAGCTAAAATGAAGGATGCCATGAACGAATCCGTTCAGGAGACTGCCAAGTCCAATGAGTCTGTAAAGTCTGTCCTTACAGTGGCAGCGGTACTTATGCTTTCACTTATTATTTTAACAGGAGTAGGCGTATACATTATCGTTATAAGACCTATTAAAAAGATTACAGCAGCCCTTACCAGACTTGCAAAACAGGATCTGACTATTTCGGAACTCCCTGTAAAGACCAAGGACGAGATGGGCCAGCTTACAGCCAATTTCAATGCACTGCTTAGTTCAACCAAGGAAGTTATGGGTGGAATCAGCGCTTCCGCAGTTTCCGTAGATGATACTTCCGACGCAGTGAAAAACAGTGCAGATACCATTCAGGTCACCATGTCAGCTATCGCAGAGGCAGTTTCCAATATCGCACTGGGAGCCAATGAGCAGGCTACTGAGATTGAAAAGACCGGTCATGAAATTGACGGGCTTAAGAGCATTATTGATACCAACGAGACAGCTGCCAATAATCTGACTGCAGCATGCGACAAGATTTCAGCCGCCAGCGACGAAGGTACCAAGATTATCAATGACCTCTATGATGTTACCAAGCAGAGCGAAATCGCATTTGAAGAAATCTTCGAAAGCATTGGATTTATCAAGGAGAGCTCAGAAAAAATCAAGCAGGCTTCAGGCCTTATTGAGAGTATTTCCGCTCAGACCAATCTCCTGTCACTGAATGCCAGCATCGAGGCTGCCAGAGCCGGAGAGGCAGGCCGTGGCTTTGCCGTAGTTGCTGATGAGATCAGATCCCTTTCCGACGATACCAAGAGCTGTGTACTTGAAATCGACTCCATGATCGAGAATCTCCAGACCAACGTAGATCTTGCCAGTCGCAAGAGCGACAGCATCAAGACTACTGTTGAAAAGCAGGTTAAGAGCGTGGAAGAGACCAAGGAGAAGTACACAGACATTACAGACAGCGTAGTAAATATCAGTAAGGAAATCAGTGAGCTTGGTACAGTCAGCACCGCACTTACCGCCAGCGTTCAGAACGTTACTGAGATTATGCATATTGTGGCAGCTGCAGCCGAGCAAAGCACAGCCAGCACAGAAGAGACCAACGCTTCCGTAGAAGAAGTACTGGCCATGGTTGAGGAAATCGCCGGTCAGTGTGCAGACATTAAGCAGGTCTCCGGCAATCTGAACGAGCAGGTAGCCAAGTACAAGCTTCAGTAATTTACAGCCATATCGGTGTCTATACGACCCTTCAAAAAAGACGGCCCGGTGCCGTCTTTTTTTCACATAATGAGCTTCGCTTCCACCTTGTTCTCGCCATCGGCCCCCATCACAGCCTTTAAATATCTTTTTTAAGATTATCTATAAGCGCACCTTGGCTGCAAAGCCTCCCTTCGAGCTCGT
>JAZUHR010000155.1:0-3856 GCA_045641825.1 Lachnospiraceae bacterium | reverse complement strand
AAAAATCGGTTTTAGAAACGGTATCATTATAGAGGTTATTTACGGAGTTCTGATAGGAACGGTGACCTTCTTTTTTGCAGAGCCCATCATGAGGATTTTTCAGAAGGAAAATCTGGACGTGGTGGCACTGGGAGCGGAATACCTGGAAATCATAGCTTTTATGTATGTTTTCCCTGCACTTACAAACGGCATTCAGGGTTACTTCAGAGGTATGGGCAGGCTCAAAATCACTCTTGCCGCATCCATGATAAATATGGGAGTCAGAGTGCTGGTGGCAGCCCTTCTGGTGTTCGGCTTTTCTCTGGGCCTTTCCGCACTGCCTTTTGCATATATGGCAGGATGGATTGGCATGTTTATTCTGGAACTGCCTATACTTTTCAGAGAATTGTTTTCAAAAAATAAAAACAGATAAGGATTGCATATAAATTTATAGCAGAAGGAGAAAAAAGGTGAGAAGAAAGTTATTTTTGACAGCCCTTTTAATAGCGATATTTATGGCAGCTTGCCAGGGGAAGAGTGAGGAGCCTGCGCCTACGCAGATTGTTACTCCCACAGACACTCCGATTCCCACAGACACCCCTACGCCTACAGATACGCCAACACCTACAGCCACACATACACCAACGGAGACACCGACGCCTACCAATACTCCGACGCCGACCACTCCGCCCAATACCCTGACGGAGAACGGCTACTCCGATATTCCCCAGGTGTTCCTGACTACCAAAAAGACCATTAACAAGACAGATTACGTGGACTGCACAGTGAGAATAGTGGATACTACAGGTGTATTTGAGGAGTGGAGCACAGAAAATGCCACCATCAAAATACGCGGAAATATGACCGCTAATCTTAAAAAGAAGCCCTACAACATCAAACTGGAAGAAAAAGTGGAATTACTGGGGCTGGGCAAGGGCAACAAGTGGTGCCTGTTGGCTAACGAGTATGATAAATCCCGAATCAGAAATGAACTGGCCTTTACCCTTTCACGACAGTTTTCGGGCATAGAATTTACCATGAAATCAACCTTTGTGGACGTCTGGCTGAATGGCAAGTATGTAGGCAATTACCAGATGACCACTCCTGTTAAGGCATCCAAAAACAGTGTTAATATTGATGAAAAAAACGGGGACTACCTGATTGAAGTAGAGAAGACCAGAAAAGACGAGGGCGAGGTATATCTCACTACTCCATGGAAACTCAGATTCAAGGTAAATGAGCCTTCTGATATATCCGCAGAAAGTCTGGATAATCTTAAAAAACTGCTGGCAGACGTAGAGACTGCCATCGCATCCAGGGATCTGGAGACCATAAAGACTAAAATTGATGTAGCCTCCTTCATTGATTTCCATTTGCTGGAAGAAATAATGAAAAATCAGGATTTCAGTTTCAGTTCCACCAGATTTTATTTTAAAAACGGTATTCTGTATGCCGGCCCGGGCTGGGATTTCGACCTGTCATCCGGAAACGTAAATGATAATTATTACGATTACGGACCAGAGGCTACGGATCCTACGAAGATATTTGTGCTGAAAGCTAAGTGGATTAGTGAACTTCTGAAATGTCCCGAGTTTAAAACCATGATGGCGGACAGATACAGAGAACTTCAGCCTGTGGTAGAAAATCTCTACAAGGACAATGAACTTGGAAAAAATCAGATGGATGTTCTGGAAGAAAAATTCGGTTATTCCTTCGCCAGAGACTATAAGGTGGCAGGCTGGACCTTCAAGCCTTATTACCTGGAGTATCATCCCAGCGACGGTAGAAAATCTCTGAACTATGAAGAACACAGAGCTTACTTAAGAGACTGGCTGGAAAAGAGAAATGAGGCCTTGTACAAGTACTTTGAGCCTTTCATGACAAATTAAAAAATTAAAGCGCGGACGGCTACTGTGATATGTCCCCTGTCAAGCAGACAGAGAAATCATATCAGTATAAGCCGGCTGCGCTTATTTTTACGGAAAAATATGCGGGACGCTGTGAATAAACATGCCCTACTCGTATTTTTGAAGGGCCAGGGTCAGGTCTTCGCGAAGCTGCTCCCTGAGCTTTTTCGGATGGAGAATGGTGACTTCCTTTACAAATTCCGTAGCCCAGAGGCGCATGGATTCCAGGCCTGCGTGGACGGTTACGGTTACTTCGGTTTCAGTCTCATCGGAGAATTTGATGTCGGAAGCATCGAACCAGTCAAAGAGTTCGGAGAGGAGAGTTTTTTTACAACGGAAACGGATAAGCTCGGCCTGATCCGAGAACATAAACATATGCTCATTTATATGCTTGGGCAGTGAAAAACCATGCTTGTAGCCGGCCAGATCCGTGGCCGGGCGGATGGTAGTCTTCTCCAAGATGCGGAGATTGGTCATGCGGTCTATACGAAAATTTGTAATGCTGTCACCAAACCAGGGATTGTTGCATATCAGGTAATAACGGCCCGAAACGGCAGCTATCTGGTAAGGATTCACGAAGAAACGGCGAATCTTATCATTCTTGGTAATACGTTTGTGGAGTTTTTTATCGGTTCTGTATTCCAAATAGTTGAATTCCACCTGATGGTTGTTCTGAATGGCTTCCTCGATGGTGTCCATGTTCAAGAACATTTCCTGAATGCCGGATTCCTGCCCGGAAGAGAGCAGTATATTTTTGGCACTGTTTTTAAAATACTTGCTGGCAAGCCCTTCCAGACGGTCTACCAGGTCTTTTTTCTGAGTCACATGAATATGCTTGGAGAAGAGGATACCGTCTATCAGGAGCTTGAGCTCGGAGTCGGCAAATTCATGTATGTATCTGAAATCGGTGAGTTGGACCTTCTCGTCCTCATCCTCCTTTTTGGAGACGGGATGAAGACCGTTGGAGATTCGGGGAATTTCCTTGAAATCAATGGGAAAACCCGCTTCAATCAGGTCACAGAGGTTTCTTCTTACGGCTTTTCTGTCCACGTTCATGTTATAGTCTTTTTTTAAGTATTCAACGATGTCCTTTTGGGTCAAACGATGATTTTCATCGGTGTACCGTTTGAGAATTTCCAGTATGTCAATGATCAACATCTTTTTTGAATGTGCGCCCATGCTTTCTCCTTTTTTGGAACGAAGTGGATAATTTCTAACTCCGAAGGAGTTTGAAATGAATTTACTCCAAAACAATGATACATATTTGGGAGGGTAAATACAAGAGGAAGTGCATCAAGCCCTTACTACGCTATGGTTTGCTTTTATAGTAAGACTAAGTAAGAAAAGATGGTGTGTGCTGTCTGTTCTTTTTATGAAATTATCTATATCGACGCAATCCTTGACGCTTTCAGTAATCAGGTTGTAAAATATGTTTATGATGCCTGGGGAGAGCTTATCGGCACCACAGGAAGCTGCTTTAGTGCTGCTGAAGTTGCAGCAAATCCATTAGATCCTTGGGCTTGGGCGTGGCTTGCAGGCGACATTATTGATTTAGTTCCTTTTGTTACAGGCGTAGGCGAATCAACAAAAGTAATTGGTGCTACTGTTAAAGTGGCAAATAAAGTTGATGATTCTTACGATGTTATAAGGATAGTAAAAACTACGGATTTCACCGATGACGCAATTGAGGCTATTCGAACACTTGATAAAGTAGGGGATGCAACAAAATCTATAGCAACAACTGGCACGCGTATTCATCGAGGGTATAGAGTGTCGGAAGGAACAAAGTATATAAAGGAATTTACTATCGGGAAAAATAGGATAGATTTTTTTGATGAACCGAATAATATAATATATGAGCTTAAGCCTAATAATCCTAGGGGAATTAAGGACGGAATAAGGCAATTACAACGGTATAATAAGGCTTTGGGTGGTGGAAAAAATCTAATAGTTGAATTATATTGATGGAG
>JAZUHR010000154.1:0-3223 GCA_045641825.1 Lachnospiraceae bacterium | reverse complement strand
AAAATGGTCTGATCATTATTGTCGCCGTTATTTTCAATCTTATCCTGCTTTTTATCCTGCTTCTTAAGAATGATTTCAGGCTTTTCATAAGGCTTTTTAGGCTTTGTTCTGGCCTTTATACGCCGGTCCTTAAGACTTTCGTTAGCGTCTATCTGTCCCGGCATTTCCAAGGCTGCTACAGGTCTTAGCTGCTCCGGTGTATAGTAAAGAGTCATCTTTTTGTACTCTTCAAAATCATACCTGGCCGCCCTGATTCCTGCTGCGGCTGTACGCAGATCCCCGAAGCAAAGTTTTTTAAAAAGATACTTGCTGTCAACACTCTGAGCCTGGTATTTATTATTGGCAAGAAAGGCCGAAACCTTATCGAAATAAATTCCCAGATACTTTGTAGCCTTTGCATCATCCCTGCCGTTAAGCTTGGACATGCAGAGCATAATATTGATTACGGCATCGAAGAAAAGTGAGGCCGTACCTGATTTTTTCTCCACATCCCGAAGAGCAAGGAGCTGGTAAAGAATGGGGGCACTCTTTTGAAAATGACCTGCCGCCTCCTTTATCTCGTTGTCTTCATCATAGGAATTAAGTATATCTCTTGCCTTCTCCGAGAGCGACGCAATAAATGCCTTCTCATCTCTGCCCAGCTGATTAATATAGACAGCAAAACAAACCAGAAGAGACTCCATATATATATCAAGAATCTCGTCCGGCCTGCTTTTTAAGATACGTCCGGCATCATCCCAATAGCCTTCTGTATTCAGCAAATTACAGAATTCCGTAAGGACTTTATAATTGTCGGATGCTATATTATAAAGCTGTGCATTTGTAAGTTTATCCATAAATTATATATTACAATATTTTTCCATAAATTTAAAGGCAAAATTTGCTTCTGCGTCAAGCAGTTTTGATACTATCGAATCCAGTTCCTTGGAAGTCAATTTCCCTGCCGCCTCATAGCTTTCCCCGAAAATTTTGGCATCATAATAAATGTCTCCGATTTTGAAGTACATTTCACCGCACTGTCTGGTACCGAAGAGGTCTCCCGGGCCTCTGAGTCTCAGGTCCTCATTGGCAATAAAGAAGCCGTCCGTGGAATTTTTAAGAACATTTAAGCGTTCTATGCTGTCCTCTCCGCACTCGCCATGGGAAATAATGCAGTAGGACTGATCCTTTCCTCGCCCTACTCGGCCTCTCAGCTGATGAAGCTGGGCCAATCCGAATCTCTCCGCGTTTTCTATCATCATAACGGTGGCATTGGGTACATTGACTCCGACTTCTACTACAGTAGTACTAACTAAGACATCAATTTCCCCCTTGGCAAAGTTCTCCATCACTTCATTTTTCTTATCATTTTTCATGCGACCATGAAGCATGCCGACTCTTATTTTTTCTCCATAATAATCCTGAAGCATCTTGGAATAATCCGTAACATTCTCCAGATCATTACCTTCATTTTCATCGATCATTGGACAGATAATATAGGCCTGATGTCCACTTTCCACCTGTCCCCTTATAAACTTGTAGGCAGTCTCTCTGTATTCCGGACCCACCACACAGTTTTTGATAGGTAAACGCTCTGATGGCTTACTGTTTATCTTGGATATATCCATATCGGCGTACATCATCATGGCCAGAGTTCTGGGAATAGGTGTGGCTGACATAGCAAGTATATGTGTTTTCTCAGCCTTTTCATGAAGTTTTTCTCTCTGCTCTACACCAAAACGATGCTGCTCATCAGTGATACAGAGGGCAAGATTTTTAAATTCCACACTATTCTGAAAAAGAGCGTGCGTGCCTACAGCCACCTGTGCCTCTCCCGACAGTAAGGCAGCCTTCGCTTCTCTTTTTTTCTTGGCTGTGGATGCACCTGACAGGAGAACCACATTGATATTAAAGGGTGACAGGAGTTCCTGTAATGTCTCGAAATGCTGACGGGCCAGTACCTCCGTAGGCACCATGATAGCCCCCTGAAAGCCTGATGCTGCCGTAATCAGCAAGGAAAGGGCAGCTACTATCGTCTTACCTGAGCCCACATCTCCCTGTATCAGCCTGGTCATTCTTCTTCCGGAAGCCAGGTCTTTCTTGATATCCTGAAAGGCACTCATCTGATCCGCCGTCAGAGTAAAAGGAAGGCTGTCAATAAGCCGGTCTGCATCATCTGTTTTTCTGATTACAGGTGCATCATTTTCCCTGTGTCTCAGCATATTCATATTTTTCAGAACCACTGAAAAAAGGAAAAATTCCTCGAAAATAAGACTTCTTCTGGCCTCGTTCAGGGTCTCGAAATTCTTAGGAAAATGTACCTCCTCCAGCGCATATCTCTTTTTGATAAGTGAATACTCTTTTCTTACTGAAGTGGGAATGAATTCAGGGAAATCCTCTGCTATAACAAGCGCCTGCTTCATGGACTTGGTGACCAGATTATTGGAAAGCCCGCTTGTTAAAGAATATACCGGCTGCAAGGAGGTCTTTAGCCTCGCATAGTCTTCTCTTTTGTATATTTTGGCCTGCTCCATCTGGAGCCTTCTGCCCTTTTTTACTACCTTTCCTCTGAAAATAAAATGATAGCCGGGTTTCAGTTCATATTTCACGAAGGGCTGATTAAACCATATAAGATCTATCTCTCCGGATGAGTCCTTGACCGTCGCGGTAACTACCTTTACCCTGGAATTGTACTTGGGCTCCACCACCTTAATTACCAG
Source organism: Lachnospiraceae bacterium (assembly GCA_045641825.1). Classification (GTDB taxonomy): domain Bacteria; phylum Bacillota; class Clostridia; order Lachnospirales; family Lachnospiraceae; genus RGIG3528. The sequence continues at coordinate 524 of JAZUHR010000154.1, read as the reverse complement.
GCCACAGACAGACCCGATTTCCCCCTCCTTAAGCTTCAATATATCTACAGGATCTGCGAAACATTCATACCTTCTGGGGTAAAAAGTCAAAAGTTCACCTACGGTATTTACAGATAACTTTGCAAATAATCCCGAGGTCTTTTCTCCTATTCCTTTTATGGTTTTTACTTCATCAGAAAGTCTCATGGCAAATCGTCCCATTATCTCCATAATACAAAATCGGGTAGCCTAAACTACCCGATTCAATAATACTAAATTATTCTTTTTTATTCAACAGAAATTACGTAATAGTAGATAGGCTGGCCACCCTCGTGGATCTCCACCTCTACATCAGGATACTCTTCCTTAAGAGCATCACAAAGCTTTTCTGCCTCATGCATAGTGGTCTCTTCGCCGTAATAGAGAGTAATAAGAACAGTCTCATCACTAACCATCTGCTTAACCAGGTCAAAGGCTACATCATGGATATTGGATCCGACAGCCTTAATAGTCTTTTCATCCAGACCCATAATATCATTCATCTT
>JAZUHR010000153.1:0-2418 GCA_045641825.1 Lachnospiraceae bacterium | reverse complement strand
TGAACAGTGCGGCCAAATTTTAAGTCACCGCATAGTCCGATGGTATATCCGCCCAGTTTTCCGTGTAGGGACCGAATCGTCAATAGGTCTGTTAACGTCTGCGTCGGGTGCTGATGACCTCCATCACCGGCATTGATGACTGGAATCAAGGATTTGGAGGCAGCAACCATAGGAGCACCCTCCTTGGGATGACGCATAGCACAGATGTCAGCATAGCCGCTGATGACTCTGATGGTATCCGCGATACTTTCACCATTGGCTGCGGATGAAGAATCGGCAGAAGAAAAACCAAGAACAGTACCACCTAAATTAAGCATTGCAGCTTCAAAGCTTAAACGGGTACGTGTGCTTGGTTCGTAAAATAAAGTCGCTATTTTTTTGCCTCTGCAGGAATCTGCATATTTCTTGGGATTGGAATAAATGTCACCGGCGAGTGCGATGAGATCGTCGATTTCTTTTACTGTCAAATCCTGTGGACTGATAAGATGACGCATAAAGCCTCCTGTTTTAGAGCCCCGGGGCTCCTATTTTAGCTGTGGGATAAGTGAACGCCCCACAACTTTCTTAAGTGATATTCTATCTAATTTCCACCTACAAAACAAGTGTAAAATAGCATCAGTTAAAATTTCTAATGAATTCGTGCTTTGAAGTGGAAGAGCGGAAGGAACTCTTTTTCAATGGTCTAAAAATGTAGTCATTTAAACACTAATTCTACCCATAAAAAAAGTGAGGAGAATGATATATACTGTATCCATATGTTGGGATGAACTTAGGGAGGGCTTTAGCGTGGACGAACGTAAAGAATCATTTCAAAGACCGAAAGCGCCGTATGGTGTGCTTTACTGGATTCTTAGAGTTACGATACTCTTTTCACTGGTAACAATCTTTTTCTCCGATTTCAATCCTGGTCGTGTTCTGGATAAAATAAGCAAATATTTGTCACTTTTCACTATGGCTGTTTCCAGGAATGATGTGACTTCAGCACTTCTCAGACCACTGGATCAGGGATGGCTTTCAGGAGCAAGTATTACAATTCTTCAGATTAGCTGTGCGGCTATTATTCTGGGCATTCTGCTCAGCACCGTGTCAGCCTGCATGACCATGGGTAATGTGCGTATGAGAGCGTACGGCCTTATTTTTTCACTGGCAGGCTCTGTGGTAATGTTAATAGGTACTGTCGGGACCTATCTTTCCTACGGCAGATGCGCATCTGAGCTTATAGCTTCCGGAAAGGCTGACAAGTACGGGCCCAGAGATCCTTCATGGGCATTGTACTTCTACATAGTAGTGGCAGTAGTGATTCTGGTGCTTTCACTGATAAATTACATTGGTGAGCGCAAGGAGCCCAGAGAGGCTAAATTCGAGATGCTGGAAAAGTACAAGCTTTTCCTTTACATACTGCCTATTCTTCTTATGTCTGTGGTTTTCTCATATCTGCCTCTTTGGGGATGGAGATACGCATTCTACGACTACTCAGCCGGAGATGCGCTTACGGCAGAAAACTTTGTAGGCTTTAAGTGGTTCAAATATCTCTTTGAAAACAGTGCTACCCGTGCAGATATTGTACGAGTTTTAAGAAATACACTGGCTATGTCTGGGCTTGGTGTGCTGACCTCCTGGTTCCCTGTTGCTTTTGCTATTTTGCTTTCAGAGATCAGAAGCACAGGCTTCAGAAAAACAGTTCAGATTCTGACTACAATTCCTAACTTCATTTCATGGGTACTTGTTTATGCTTTGGCATTTGCTCTTTTCTCCACAGATGGTTTCGTAAATGATTTCATCGAGATGGTTACAGGAAGAGTCGCTAATGTAAACTACTTGCAGCTTGAGGATTTGCAGTGGCTTAAGATGCTGCTTTGGGGTACATGGAAGGGACTTGGCTGGAGTGCTATTATCTATATTGCAGCAATCTCCGGTGTTGATCAGTCTCTGTATGAGGCTGCCATGGTAGATGGTGCGGGCAGATTCAAGAGAATGTGGAATATTACCGTTCCTGCTCTGGTGCCTACATATTGCGTAATGCTTATGCTGTCCATCGCCAATATTCTTTCCAACGGTATGGAGCAGTATCTGGTATTTTCCAATCCTATGACCAACAAGACACTTGAAGTACTTGACTTATATGTATATAATCTGGGTATAGGCGGCGGTCAGATTCCTCTTTCCACTGTTGTATCCATGACAAAGTCTATAGTTTCGGTTACCTTGCTCTTTGTGGCTAATAAGGTATCCAAGTCCATTCGTGGCGAAAGCATCATTTAAGGAGGAGCGCATATGGCTGAGAAAACAAAAAAGAAAAGTACAAAGCGCGATTCCAGTTTTGGACTTATTATCTATAAGAGAACTGCGGGAGATGTTGCATTTGATGTGGTAAATGTAATATTCTTTGCATTATTTTTCTATGTAATTCAATTATTA
>JAZUHR010000152.1:0-16541 GCA_045641825.1 Lachnospiraceae bacterium | reverse complement strand
GTAAAGATAGGTGCCGCCGCCTGCATAGAGGCTGTCTGCCGCAGCCAGGAGTTCTTCCCTGCTACTGCCGAAATCAGCTACCACAGTCGACCAGTCTGAGAACTTAACGATAGCCACATTGACATTTTCATCTATACCGTTAATAAAGTTCTTAAGAGCCTCTCTTAGATCCTTAATCTTGTCAAAAAAGTCCATACTTCCGGAAACATCGCAAAGAAGGATCAAATTCACGGAGGAATAGTGCTTTCTGGTAATTTTGTACTCGTCAATTACATTATCACAATCTGTAAGAATGATATTGTTCTTGAATTCTTCTTCTGTGGCTGCTGTGGTCTCATCTACCGAAACAGACACCTTTATCTCAGGGAAATCGCCTATATTGAAATTCACGATAGACAGGGAAATTCTCTTTTTTACCACAGTATCGGAAAGGAACTGCACAAAGCCTTCGGCATCTCTGGAGTCGGTCTTGTTATCGCTTCCGCCTTCTGCATCTTCATCTTTCTTCTGCTCCTTCTCAGCTGCCTGTGACATCTGCGCGTCTGATATGGAGTCCGGCTGCAGGCAGTCAATCATATTCTGAGACTGCTTGTTCAATTCCTGTAAGGAGGCACTGGTCCCGTTGTTCAGTACATCAACAATATCGGATACTGCTCCCACGTATTTGGGGTCAGCGGAATCGCCGGCAGTTTTAAGGGCATTATCAAAATTTTCTGCGGCCTTTTCATCCTTAGTGCCGTTAGCATACTGTACTCCGGAGAGCTCCAGATAGAGCTTGGATCTCTCGGATTCGTTGATGTCATCGGCCTTCTCCGCGATTTGCCCTGCAACTACCGTTGAAAAAGCCTCCTCGCGCCTCTGTGCCAGTGCATTAAGCTCCTTTGAAAAAGCACGAAGCACTTCACGCACAGACTTGGGCAGCTCTTCATCCGCGAGCTGAAGGTCTATCCACTCCTTAACGGTCTTGGCTTCCTCCGCCATCAGCTTAAAGGCTTCATTACCCTTGATATCACTCCAGGCGATTATGCCGTTTCTGTAAAGCTCACAAAGAGCCAGAAGCTCCTCTGAGGTAGCCTCCTCTGTAAGCACCTTATCAATCAGAATATAGTAGTCGCCAAACATAGCCTGAAGCTTAATTAAAATTGAGTCGAAGGCATCAATTCCGAGGATAGGCTGCACTTCTTCAGTCAGCCTTTTAAGCTTCTTTAAATAGGACCTTAAATCATCCTCTTCCTCTTCGGTAAGCTCCTCTTTTTCCAGCAGTTCAGCAGCTTTGATTATTATTTTAAGAGCCTTTCCCTCTTCCTCGGTAAGCTCTGCAATGGTAGCGGGCTCTACTGTATCAGCTTCGTACAGTCCCAGTTTAACATCCACAAAAGTTCTTACATCTGCATACTGCATATCATAGCCGATATCGTTAATGTACTGTGTCAGCACACCGCTGGCCATCTCGTAGAGGCCTTCATGTAACAGGAAATCACATACGGCCATAAGAAGCCTGGCTTCATCATTTGCACCTGCCTGGGTGCTATCACCTTCTGATGTCGCGTCCTCATCTGTCGAGGCATTTAATACAGTCATATTGCTTTCAAGCAAGGGTACAGACATGCTGGCTCCAGCTGCAGTTGAAAGCCCCAATATGGCAGATATCAAAATTGTAATTAGATTTTTTTTGATTATCATAACATTCCCCAATGTGTAATAATTCCTTATTCAAGCGAGGATAATTCTTCCCACTCTTCCATGAGTTCGGTAATTTTGTCCTCTATCTCCGTTTTCCTGTCGGTAAGCTTCCTGAGCTTTACATGATCCGTGAAATAAGCAGGATTTTCCAGCTCTGCATTCACCTTGTCGCATTCCGCCTCCAGAGCCGCTATCTCTTTCTCGATTTTTGCTATCTCATTCTGCTTTTTACGAAGTCTGGCCTGCTCTTCCTTCTGAGCCTTCCAGTCAGTTTTTCCTGCTGTCTCCGTGGAGTCAGGCGCAGAAGCCGTAGCTGTCACTGACGCAGCCCCCAGGGTACCACGCTTATATGCAGCCTCCACAATATCCTTGTGCTCCACATAGTAATCGTAATTTCCTATGTATGGAATCAGCTGATTGTCAGTGAGATCCAGAATGCGGGTACAGGTCTTATTGATGAAGTATCGGTCGTGGCTCACATAGAGGACAGTCCCCTCGTAGTTCACCAGAGCCTCCTCCAGGATTTCCTTGGATACGATATCCAGATGGTTGGTAGGCTCATCCAGCACCAGGAGATTGGCATTACTCAGCATGAGCTTGGCCAGAGACACTCTGCCTCTCTCACCTCCGGACAGAAGCTTAATCGGTGTGAATACCTCGTCTCCTGTGAAAAGGAAGGATGCCAGCACATTCCTGATGTGGGTATTGTCCATAAGAGGATGAGTGTCCGAAATCTCTTCGAAGGGCGAATTCTCGGGATTCAGTACCTGATGCTCCTGATCGTAGTAGGCCATCTGGACCTTGGCTCCGAAGCTCACTTTACCGCTGTCCGCCTCCTCTATTCCATTTAACATTTTAAGAATCGTAGTTTTACCGGTGCCATTGGCTCCGATAATAGCCACTCTCTCACCACGCTTAATCTCAAAGCCTATATCCGAAAAAAGTTTCTTGTCACCGAAGGCCTTGGAAAGCCCCGTCACAGTCAGTACATCATTTCCCGACTGCACCGTAGGGGTAAAGGTGATTCTCATATCATCACGCTCTGTAACAGGCTTATCGATACGCTCTATCTTATCCAGCATTTTTTCTCTGGATTCTGCTCTCTTAATGCTCTTCTCACGATTAAAGGACTTAAGCTTCTCGATCACCGCTTCCTGATGCTTTATTTCATTCTGCTGTTTCTGCCAGGCCTTCAGCTGAGCCGCTCTTACCTCTTCCTTCTTATGGGCAAAATCCGTGTAATTGCCCAGGAAGCACATAGCCTTTTCGTTCTCTATTTCCACCACCTTGGTCACTACTCTGTCCAGGAAGTAACGGTCATGGGAAATAATCAGTACGGCTCCATTGTAGTTCTGAAGAAAGCCTTCCAGCCACTGTATGGACTGCATATCCAGATGGTTGGTCGGCTCATCCAAAAGAATCATATCCGGCTTCATCAGCAGGAGCTTACCCAGAGCCACTCTGGTTTTCTGGCCTCCCGACAAGGTATTAACCTTCTGTGAAAACTCTGCCTCCGTGAAGCCCAGTCCCTTTAGAATTCCCGTAACCTCGGACACATAGGCATAGCCGTTCATCTTGTCGTATTCATGCTGAGCCAGCTCGGTCTTTCTGAAAAGGGCCTGCAGAGCCTCGGATTCGCCGTTTTTTGCGGACTCATCCTCTATCTCCCTGTGGAGACGCTCCAGCTCCTTTTCCAGCTCCGGTATTCTCTTATTCGTGCTGTAAAGCTCGTCATAGATGCTGTTGACCGAATCCAGGTCCTGTGTCTGCGACAGGTATCCGTGGGTAGTATCCTTCTGAAAAGTAACACTGCCTGAATCCGCCGAAAGCTCACCTACAATAATCTTAAAAAGGGTGGACTTTCCTGCGCCGTTAATACCGATGATACCTGCTTTTTCATTTTCATTTACATGAAAAGTGATATCCTTAAGCACCTGTTTTTCGCCAAAGGCTTTATTTATGTTTGCTACTGATAAAATCATAACTTTCTTTCTAATCTTCTGCGGAAGTATCAGCCTCTTCGTCTGCTTCTTCCTCGTTCTCGTTCTTTTCAGGTGTAATAATTACCTGCACCTTTTCAATTCTATTCTTGTCTGTCTTAAGTACCTTGAAGGTGAAGGGACCGTCCGTCACTTCCTCGCCCCTCTCCGGCAAATGCTCCAAAAGTGCGATGACGTGACCTGCTATGGAATCATATTCCTCGGTATCTACGGTGAGTCCCAGGCCTTCCTCCAATTCATTCAGATTGGTAGTACCCAGCACCTCATAGGTGTTTTCACCGGTGCAGACGATATTTTCTTCCTCATCCTCGTCATATTCGTCCCTGATTTCACCTACGATTTCTTCTACCAGGTCTTCTATAGATACCAGACCTGCCGTAGCACCGTATTCATCTATAACGATTGCCAGAGGATTGGCCGCTTTTTTAAGCTCTCGTAAGAGTTCCGAGGTCTTTTTATGCTCAAAAGTGAAATATGGCTCTCTTATAAGCTTTCGTAAGTCGAAGTCCTCCTTTTCCCCCTCGTAGAAAAAAGCATCCTTCAGATTCACGATACCGATAATATTATCCACTGTGCCGTCATACACAGGCATTCTGGTGTACTTATCCTTTTTGAAAATCTCCACCAGTTCGTCATAGCTGCAATTCACATCGGCACAGGTAAGATTGATTCTGGGCACCATTACGTCCTTGGCGAAAGAATCGCCGAAGTCCACCACATTGGTAATCATGGCATGCTCCTCCGACTCGATGACACCCTCCTCATGGCTCACATCCACCATGGTGAGCAGCTCGTCCTCTGTCACGGTATTCTGCTGGTTCGGATTCACACCGCGGAGCCTGATTATCAGGTAAGATATCTTCTCCACCACGTATATAACAGGAGTCAGTACCACCGTGAGAAAAAGAATTATGCCCGCATACTGCATGGCCATTTTCTCAGCCTTGTGAGTTGCCATGGTCTTGGGAGTAATCTCTCCGAAAATCAGCACCACCAGAGTAACCACGCCGGTGGTAATACCTGTGGCAAAGTTTCCCCATATCTTTATGGTCAGAGCCGTAGCGATGGCTGACAGGGAAATATTTACAATATTATTGCCAATCAGAATGGCAGACAGCATTTTCCCCGGTTTGGAAATGAGTTTGTCTACTCTTCTAGCTCTCTTGTTGCCGGCTTCTACCATGCTTCTGATTTTCAGCCTGTTTACAGTGGTAAGTGCAGTTTCAGCCGATGAGAAAAATGCTGAAAGGAGAACAAGTACCAAAAGTACGCCTATGGATATATAATCTCCCGCGCCTAAATCGTCCATTTTTTAATTTAAAATCCTTTCTTTTAAAGGTGCCCGGGCACCAGATTAATCATTGATTGTAGATACCTTGGGAATGGAAATGGTAACTGTGGTTCCTCTTCCCGGTGTTGAATAAATAGCCATTTGTGCATTAGATATGGACATCAGTCTGTCCTTAACATTGGCAATACCTATATGCTCTCTGTCCCTGGAAAAAGGCTTGTTCACATCATATCCCACTCCATCATCCTCTACGCATATTTCATGGTATCTGTCATCATCATACATGGTGATTTTGATGGTGCCCCCCTCTTCTTTGGGCTTAAGTCCGTGCTTTACGGCATTTTCCACGATAGGCTGTATGGTCAGGGCCGGTATAACAAAATCCGTATCCGCTATATAGTATTCCACCTGAAGCTTGTCGCCGTAGCGGTGCTTCTCCAGTGAAAGATAGGTACGCACGTGCTCCAGTTCGCTGGATACAGGTACCGGAATTCGCTTATTTACCGACTCCAGATTCTGTCTTAAATATCTGGAAAAAGAAAGCGTGGTCTTCTTGGCTTCCTGAGGATTGCTTTCGCAAAGCGATGCAATCGTAGTCAGGGCATTATACATAAAGTGAGGCTGAATCTGCGAAAGCATGATGGCTGTACGGCTCTCCGCCAGCTCCTTCTGCTGTTTCTCGATTCTGTAGTCCTGCTCTACCTTCACGCTGAAATATATTATGAAAATAGCCAGACTCATGGCCAGATAGCTGGCAGAAATCCCATAAAATTTCCACTGAATTGCTCCTCCTATAAGGGGCAGTGCACCGAAGGCCACCACAGCTGCCAGACCGGCTTTCATCATTTTCTTGCCGTATCTTATCAAAAGATAGACGTCGAAAATAAGGGCCGGTATGTATATAAACTGAGAAATAAGCCAGAGCGGACCTCTCTGGTAGGTCCGGGTAGCAGGATCGATATAGTAGAAAAATCCCAGATAAAGATTCAAAAATACGATTATTTCAGCCAAAATAGCCAGTAAAATAATGACGGTCTTAAAGATTCTTTTCTTGCTTGCTTCTATCCCTATATAGGTAGTCAGATACTCGGTGAAAACCAGAGGCAGAAGCACTCCGCAGGCGTAAAGAAGAAGATTTCCCAGGTTCATGGCCAAGAACTGCCAGCCATCATTTTTTCCGTCACAGAAGGTAGTGACTATATCACCAAACAGCATTCCAAGTATCAGAATGCAGCCCACCACAAAGTAGCGGTCCGTCTGGGATCTGACATTGTATCTGATGATGGTATAAGCCAGAAGACAGATGAGCATAACCAAGCTCGCTGCGTCCATGGTCATCGATATTATTTTGTATATTTCCGCTGTCGAAAGCGTTGAAATAGCTACGTCCATTGCTGACTCCATATAAAAAGGGCATACTGCCACGCATATAAGATATATCATAGCATATCTGCCCTTTTCACACAATGTTTGATTTTTCGTTCTCTTATTCTCTGTCCAGTTCCATTACGACAAAGTACTCTTTCCCGATCTTCTCGCTCACTTCTTTCTGTATCACAGCTCTCAGCACACTTTCCGTAACCTCGTTGTCAAAGGGCACCACTATATCAAAAAGCAGATTGGTATGTGTATCTCCGTGAACCACACGAAAATCATGAAAGGTAAAGGAGGAATTGTATGAAGCCAGAAGCTCCCCTACCTTTTCCTTTAGCTTCAGGGTCTCGGGATCATGCGAATCTACCGGATCCATATGAATGGTAGCCAGACAATTAAGGTCATTTGCCAGCTTTTTTTCCAGATTATCTATAACGTCGTGAAGCGCCAGTACATTTTTATCAGCCGGTACCTCGGCATGGAGGGATATAATACGTCTGCCCGGACCATAGTCGTGCACCATGAGATCATGTATGCCTACGATATCCTCATCAAAATTCAGGGTAATCTCCTTGATTCTCCTGACAAAATCCGGATCCGGCACCATGCCCAGCAAGGGATTAATGGCATCGTGCACTGCTGTTACCCCCTGAAACATAATAAATGCCGAAATCAAAAGGCCGGCATAGCCGTCCAGCGTAAGCCCTGAGTGTCTCTGAATCAGCGCGCAGATAATGATTACAGCTGTGGCGATGCAGTCAACAAGGCTGTCTTTACCTACAGCCCTTAAGGCCTCTGAATCGATATTTTTAGCCTCTCTGAAATTAAAGAAGGCCATATATGCTTTAACTAAAATAGCTATTACAAGCACCAGAATGCTCGCGTATGAGTACACGCTTTCCGATGGATGAATTATTTTTTCCAGTGATTCCCGCCCCAGTTCGAAGCCCACCACCAGTATGATAAAGGCTACAGACAGTGCCGCTATATATTCCATTCTGCCATGTCCGTAGGGGTGCTCCTTATCCGGCTTTTGTCCGGACAGCCTGAAGCCCACCAGTGTGGTGATAGAAGATCCCGCATCAGACAGATTATTCATGGCATCCGCAATAATTGACAGAGACGACGCTATAATCCCTACCGTGAGCTTGCCTGCCACCAGCAGAAGATTCAGAATAATCCCCGCTATTCCGCAGGCTTCTCCCACCTTAAGTCTGCTCTCTTCATCATTTTTAGCCTTCTTTGTAAAAAAACTGATTAATAACCCTACCATTTAGACTCTTGCTCCCTTTTCATTTCAACATTTCTCCACTCCCATGCTTTTATATCATACCACACTTCTATCCTTGACTAAATACTTTTTTCAAACTATACTTTTTTTAATTGCGGCACTTAATCACAGCCGTATAAAAGGAGCACACTATGAAAAATATATTGTCTAAGCTTGTAGTATATAAAGACCTGGGCCAAGACCCTATCATCTCCGGCACCGCCGACATTATCAGCATGTTACAGAAGGATTCCTTCGATCTTGACCTTGCTCTTTTAGCCTTAAGCGATGTCACAAATCAGCTTCTCCAAATAGCTACTGACTATGGCTACGACGGCAATCTCTGGCAGAATCACATCGCTTACCTGATTGCAAATTCCGAGACTCCTTTCGCTCACGTATGTGAGATGAACGGCGCTCCCGTAGGCTCCGTTACCATTCTGGCCCGGCACGACCTGGAGCTCATCAGCAGCCTTTTCAATTATGATTTCCATGAATTGTCAGAGAAGCTCTCCACAGATATCCCGGACATCATTTCATCCTATTCCTCTGTCCATAAAGACAAAAAGACCTACAATCATCGGGTAAGCAGTGCTGTGCGAGAGCTTACAAAAAATCTGAAAAACGTTTCCGACGCCTACGATAAAATGTTTGATGTAGTCACAGATTTCTACAAGGCACATGGCGTAGGCCTGTTGGGCTTAAATGCTGCTTTTCGTCTGGACAATTCCGGCTCCTTCAATCTCACTCCTATCACCAATATAAAAGAGGTGGAATTCGCCGACATTATCGGCTACGATATGCAAAAGCAGCTGCTTATCGAAAATACCAAGGCTTTCGTGGAAGGCCGACCAGCCAATAACGTCCTGCTTTACGGCGATGCCGGCACCGGTAAATCCACCAGTATCAAGGCAGTACTCAACGAATTTTACCCTCAGGGTCTTCGAATGATCGAGCTCTACAAGCATCAGTTTTCACAGCTGCCTGAGCTCATTTCCATGATTAAAAACAGAAATTATCGTTTCGTGATTTATATGGACGATTTGTCCTTTGAAGAATTTGAGATTGAGTATAAATACTTAAAGGCAGTTATCGAAGGCGGCCTGGAAAATAAGCCGGAAAACGTCCTTATCTATGCCACCTCCAACCGTCGCCACCTTATCCGTGAGACCTGGTCCGACAGAAGTGATATGGACGACGAACTGCACCGTTCCGATACTATGCAGGAAAAGCTGTCTCTGGTAGCGCGTTTCGGCCTTTCCATAGGCTTCTACGCTCCCGGCCAGAACGACTACTATGCTATCGTAAAGGGCCTGGCTACCCGCCACCCTGAAATCAACCTTTCCGAAAAGGAACTTCTCCAAAAAGCCTCCGCTTGGGAGCTGTCCCACGGCGGTCGCTCCGGTCGTACCGCAGAGCAGTTCATTACATCACTTTTATAAAACAAAACGGTTCCTTATTACGCGATAAGCGCAATGGTGAACCGTCTTTTATTTTTTTCAAATTCTTTATATGTCAGGCCTTTTCAGTGTAGCTCCCCAGATATTTGAATTCAGTACAATCATCCTCCAGTTGGCAGATGAGTTTTACGAATTGCTCTGAGTAAACAGAGGTGTCCAGGTCGAAGTAGAACATATACTCGAAATCACGATCCTGAAGAGGACGGCTCTCAAGCTTGGTCAAATTGATGCCCAGAGCATCGAATTTGGACAGTACTCTGAAGAGTTCGCCGGGACGATTTTTCAATACAAGCATAAGACTGGTACGATCTGCTCCCGGATATATCTCCAGATTCTTGGAAATGCAGATGAATCTGGTGTAGTTGTTATCCTTGTCCTGAATACCTGCTTTAAGCACCTTGAGATCATAAAGTGTGGCACAGTTGATAGAGGAAATGGCCGCAATGTCATTTCTGTCAGACTCTGCTACCATCTTGGCTGCCAGCGCCGTATTGGCCACCTTGGTCATTTTCACATTTTTCATAGATTCCAGGAAAGTCTGGCACTGCTCTATTCCCTGCTCATGAGATACGATTTCCCTGATATCCTTCTGTTCTACCCCCTTCTTGGTGAGGAGTGAATGGTTGATCTTAAGTCTGGTGGTCTTAACTATCTTAAAATTGTGGCTGACCATCAGATCGTAAATCTGCCTGATAGAACCCGTAGTGGAATTCTCAATGGGAAGAATGCCATACTGACAGATGCCGTTTTCGATGCTGGCACATACCTTTTCCCATTTATCGTAGTAGCGAATGGTGGGATTACTGAAAAATTTATCACAAGCCTGCTGCTGGTAGGCGCCTTCCACGCCCTGAACTGCTACGGTACAGGTGCCCGGAAATTCCTTATTGGTATTTTCTTCTATTGCCTTCTGAATTTCTTCGTAAAGTGTCATATCCTTACCCTTTTCATCTAAAATTCTTTGAAAATCAGCTCTTCTCTACACCCTCTGGTACTGCAACACCGGAAGCCTCAGCTATGTATATTCTGTACCAGATGAGGAAAACATAGATAGTCCAAATACGTCTGGAGTTGTCTACCTTGCCTGCTCTGTGGTCTTCAAGCAGCTTCACGATACCATCGGTATCGAACATTTCCTTGGCGTAATCTGAAGTAAATTCCTCTTTGACACGGTTAAAATACTTTTCTTCCTTGAGCCATACTCTGATAGGTACCGGGAAGCCCAGTTTCTTTTTGTTGGCTGTAGCCGCCGGCATATGCTTTTTCGCAGCGATACGGAAGGCACGCTTTGTAGCCTCGTCATTCACCCTGTAGGAAATCGGCATATTCTTCGTATAGTTAAATACATTGATATCCAGGAAAGGCACTCTGGATTCCAGACTGTGGGCCATACTCATTTTATCTGCCTTAAGAAGAATATCTCCCTGCAGCCAGAAATTAATATCAATGTACTGCATCTTTGCTATGTCACTGAGGCCCTCACAGGCATCATAATAAGGCTTTACCAGCTCGTAAGGAGTCACATGAGTGAGCCCTGTACGAAGAAGGGCTTCTCTTTCTGCCACAGAAAACATATTGGCATTACCGATGAAACGCTCCGAAACATCCTTGCTGCCACGGATAATAAAGCTGCGTCCGCGGAAATAAGGCAGGTGCTTCACCAGACCGGCAGCTCCCTTTCTCATGAATTTGGGAAGCTTCTGGTATTTTTCCAGAGAAATCGGCTCATGGTAAATATTGTAGCCACCGAAAAATTCATCAGCGCCCTCTCCGGAAAGCACTACCTTTACCTTCTCTGCAGCCAGCTTATCTACAAAAAACAGGGCTACGCAGGCCGGGTCTGCCAGTGGCTCGTCCATATAGTACATTACCTGAGGTATAGAGTCAAAATACTCGTCGCCTGTAATATTTTTACTGTAATTCTTCTTCTCCAGCTCGGCTGTCAGGCTCTCTGCATAGCCGATTTCATTGTATTTACTGGACTTGTCCAGAAATCCCACCGTAAAGGTCTTGGTTCCCGGAAATTCAGAAACAACGTAGCTGCTGTCAACACCAGAAGAAAGGAGGGATCCTACCTCTACGTCTGCAATCATATGAGCATCAACAGTCTCATGCACCAGCTCTTCGATATCGGAAACTGTCTTTTCCAAGGTAATCTCTGACTCCTTTACAGGTGTCATCTTGGGGTCGAAATAGCGTACTGTCTCCAGAACGCCCTCCTTATAGGTCATATAATGGCCTGCCTGCAGACGGAAAATCCCCTTAAAAAAGGTCTCCGGCAGTACTGAATACTGGAAGGACATGTACTGCTCCAGCGCAGCATGATTGAGTGTACGAGGCACACCCGGGAAGCCTAAAATAGACTTGATTTCCGATGAAAAAATCAGGCCGCTGTCAGTCGGCATATAGTAAAAAGGCTTGATGCCGAACCAGTCGCGGGCGCAAAATACGGTATTGTCCCTCATATCGTAGATAGTGAAGGCGAACATACCGCGAAGGCGCTTTACCACGTCATAACCGTACTCTTCGTAGCCATGAATGATACATTCGGTATCGCAGTTATTGGCAAAGGTGTGTCCCTTCGCCATAAGCTCCGCACGAAGCTCCAAATGATTGTAAATCTCACCGTTGTAAACGATAGCTACGGTATGATCCTCATTGAACATAGGCTGAGAACCGTTGTCCAAATCGATAATGGAAAGTCTTCTGAAGCCCAGCGCTGCACTCTCATTAACAAATTCGCCTGCCTGATCCGGACCTCTATGAGCTATGAGCTTACTCATATTTTTAAGTATGCTGAGCTTCTCCTCGTCACTTTTCTCTTTATATCCAATAAAACCGGTAAAACCGCACATAAAATCATCCCTTTCATCTATGGAATCTAAAATTAAAAATTACCCCCATAATATGTTTATTTTAATACAGTACGTTTATTTTTTCAAGAAAAATAAGTTGAATGAGGACATTACGCTTCCGGTGTCCCCATTCAACTTTTGCTTAATTTATTTTGCTGTGCTGTTCTTTCCTATCCAGTTCACGATATTTTGCATAGCACCGGCTCTCTTCCGATAAAAGTCCTTTATGCATTTAGCGCTGGCATAGCCTCCATTTATAGCATCGTTCTTGGAGCCTGTCCCCGGATATCTTTGGAAAAACTGGTCAAAAAGCGGCTCGTAGCCTCCCTGATACTTGTCCATAAGGGCGTTTAAGGTGTCCTTATTGAAGGTCGTGTCTGTGCAGGATAAAAGAGCGCTTGTAAAACGGGCCTCGAAGTCCTTATTGGTCATAAGATAAGCAAACATCAGCACCACAGGATTATTGGTATGCATATCGAGAAGCCCTTTGGCCTTGTAATTGGCTTCCTGCACGGTATTGGCATTCGCTTCTCCGGCACCGGATACTCCTCCGAAATCCAGATCCAGAAGGGCCAGTCTCCATCTGCCGTCAGCATACTCGCTCTTATCGGACACCTGACTGCTGCGCCACATTACCCAGTTTTTGCCGGGCCAGTCCCACTTATTGTTCATGAATACCTGTCCCACGAAGTAGTCCAGCACAGAATCCGGGTCCACCAGACGGCAGAAAGCCTCGTAATCTGCCTGACTCTTAAGATTAGTGTGACTCCAATAAAAATCCTGCAGGTCCTTTAAGAAATAGCCCTCGTCGGTCACTCCCGCCGGCAGATCTCCTGCATCCAGTTTCCACCCCGTAGCGTATTTTTCCGCATCGCCCTTGTAGATAACTACATCATCCTTGGGTATCTTGTAATGATCGTTAAAATAATCGTCGGTGTAGTCCTCTTCCAGTACGTAGAGTCCGAAATACTCGCCGTTTATATAGACCACACAGGGTCTGGAATTCTGTGTCGCCACATTCATATCCCTCATGGCTTCCTGCCAGAAGGCATCATTGAATTTGGCCTGGAAAGTGGTATTACCACCGGCACGAAGCACCAGAGTATCGAAGGACTTTATGGTCTTTCCATTAATATTCACACAGTTTTCGCCGAATACGGGGTACTTGAACTTGCTTTCGCCGTAGTCGCCTCTGGCATAGAGTCTCAGTCCCTTTTGCAGGTCGGATCTGGAATAATTTCCCTGAATTCTTATGCCGCAGTCCTGAGACAGCACGGTCTTCACGCCGCTTTCATCCACCTCCAGCATCTCCATATACACCTGACGCTCATAGGCTTTGCCGCTCATGGTGTAATTGGCTTCCATCTTTCTGGCGTCCTCCGCCACAGCGTTGGCATGCTTTTTCACATACATATTCCAGGTATAATCAAAGCGTGCTCCCTTCATATATATGCCCTTCTGATCGTCAAAAAGGTCATCGAAATTCACGCTTAAGGATATGACGCAGAGGGGCTGTCTGTAGCTTTCCGCGGACTCCTTTATACCTGCTATGTGACCTGCCATCTCCCCGATAAAGTAGGTATGGCTCACATCCTGACCGTAGCTGCCGTCTTTATTTTTCACAACGGCTCTTACCGTAGTCGCCTTGTCTACCTGGTCAGGTTCAGGAAGCTTTATGGTAGAGTAAAAAACTCCTTTCCTAACTTCCGAAAAGGTCACCGAATACCTCAGGTTATCTATGGCCGCAATTACATTGGGCCGGCCCTTTTGGTCGGTAATGTCAATAGCCCCGGTGTACTCTGTGGCAGTGGCACTTATCCGGGGATCAGACCCGTCTAAGGTATAGAAAATACTGCCGCTCTTATCCGTGGACAGAGCAAGTGAAAAGCCTTCACTGTAAGCCCCGGACATAGCCGAGAAATTGATGTCGCTCTTCTTTTCTTCTATCTCGATATCACGAACCATAAGCCTGGTCGGTGTAGGCGTAGGCGTGTATTTGGGTCCCTCTGTAGGCGCAGGGGTACTCGCACTTTCCCCTGCCTGCGTAGGTGTTGCCGCTATCTGCTCCCCCGCAGTCGGTGTCACCTTCGGTGTATCCGTCACGGTAGGTGCTGCTGCCGGTCCCTTTCCGCAGCCCACCAAAAAAGCTATCCCCAATATAGCAAATAAAAGTCTTCTCTTCATATCCCGTCCTATTCTCTCCTTTTTGAATAGAGTGAAAATATCCTATTCTCTCCTACATAAAAATATACCTACCATTTACCTTTACAACAAGTGTAAAAATACGTGATAGGTATCATTACTTTTTCAATTATTTAGGCCCAAATCTACATTTTGTGCACGAATTCTTCTATGTACTGGTCTCTGGCATCAGGGCATTCAGCGGGATGACCTATGTGAATGATATTTAAAGGAATCTGCCTGTCGGAAAGTCCCAGTATGGCAGCCACTTTTTCCTCGGCTCTTTTCTGAGGGTGAATGCCGCACCATACACTTCCCAGGCCCAGGTCGACTGCGCGAAGCAGAATATTTTCTGTAGCAGCGCTGCAATCCTGTATCCAGTAGGGTGCCATGTCACCGGGCAGGGACCTGTCCAGATTGCCCACTACTATTACTGCTAAAGGTGCCACAATATGCGAAAAATGAGAGGCCTCTCTGAGCTTTCCCAGTAATTCGCCATCGGTAACGCAGTAGAATTCCCAAGGCATTTTATTGCAGGCGCTGGGGCCACTCATAGCCGCATGCATAAGAGCGTCGATATCAGCCTCCGACACTGCTTCGTCCGTAAATTTCCTTACGCTTCTTCTTTTAAGTAATGCTTCACTAACTTCCATGATGTCCTCCTTGCAGGTCTTTTTTACTTATTGTTCTTTAAAAAATTTTTCGCTTTCTCTAAGGATTTCTCCCA
The DNA here is from genome assembly GCA_045641825.1 of Lachnospiraceae bacterium. GTDB lineage: Bacteria > Bacillota > Clostridia > Lachnospirales > Lachnospiraceae > RGIG3528. The sequence goes on along the minus strand of JAZUHR010000152.1, from coordinate 1,700 downwards.
GTTCCAGGGGCTCATAGGCTACTGCCGGTCCCACCAGATTCACGTGTCTTCCGCCCTGCTCATCCCTATAAATATGCTTGCCGGTATGCATGTGACCGTGAATATTGAGGCAGCAGGTCACCCCATAAACCGGTTCGTGGCTTAAGAGAATGTCCCTCGCTATGAAAAGCGGCCCATCGTACACCTCCGAAAAGCCTCCTTCAAACATGTAGTACTCTGCCTTTTCCTCATCATGATTTCCCTTGATGAGTATTTTTCTGTAGCACTTGATTTCCTTGAAAAATCCGGCATCTCCGCAGTCGCCCAGACAGATCAGAGTGTCGCAGTCAGTGACCTTCGCCTTTATTTTTTCAATTAAATGTCCGGCCGGAAGCCAGTCATTTTCATCGTAATCTCCAAAATGCGTGTCGGACACCAGCAGGATTTTTCCATTTGCCCCCCATATCTTAAAGGAGGTGTATAAGTATTCGTACATCTATTATCCTCTGTATTTTTCGCTGCCGAAGAATACCCTGTCAAAAAACCTGCGTGTCAGCTCCTCGCCAAAGGTTTTCTTGAAAAAGTCAGTGGATACGCCACCCTCATCAATAAGTCTGTCGCTGTATTTCTTGATGATATCCAGCTTCTGCTCCCTGCCCTCATCACTAAGAAGCGGCATCGCGTCAGCCTCATCTGTGTAGGCCTTCACCATATCGAGAAGAAGAGCCATTAATCTCTCATCGTCCCTGGCCTTTCCAGCCTTGTAGGCCGCTACCGTAAGGAGGTGGGCATACCAGGCTTCGGACACTGTGATATCCTGTAAATCCTTGTATTTATCAATATTTTCCCTGAAAACAGACAGCCAGGAATCATACTCGCAGCTCTTCTCATTCACCAGATCGTAAAGCTCCACATAGGCCTTTCTGTTCCCTAAAATATACATGTAATCGCAGGACATAAGAGGCAGGTCCTTAAATACAGGTGTGAAAACGATACTGGACATCTGCATAATTCCTGCATTAACAGTCATCACGGAAAGATTGCCTATTTTCTCAATCTCATACTGCTTTACCTTGAATTTCAGAATTCTGTGAGCAGTCATCTGCCTGAATTCTCCCGCATCACACTCGGTCACCTGGTGATTTTTGGACACAAGCGCCAGGACTTCCTTTATCGAAGTCTCCAAAGCATCTACATTTTTCATAGTTTTCTCCCATTCTTTTTACTTTTCATTACCAACGTGCCTGAAAAGCCCCCACTTTTACCGGCCCATAATTACTATATTACATCTTTTCTTATCTTTTACAATATTTACTGTAAAATTTTGCAATTTTGCCCAAAAAGGTGTAGGCTTAGTTGAGAAAAGGAGGTTGGATGAGAAAATGACTACGCGTGAAGAAGCCTTAAAGTACGGGCTTAGTTTTCCCGGTGCCTACCACCAGAATAAAGAGCACTGGAATACCATCATTCTGGACGGCTCCATTCCTGACAAGGATATAAAGAGAATGATTGCCGAAAGTTACGATCTGCTGGCAGACAGCCCCAGCAAAAGGATCTACGACGCCGTGAAAAAGGTGCCTCGAGGTAAGGTCGCGACCTACGGTCAGATCGCCGCCATGGCCGGAAATCCCAAGATGTCACGGGCCGTGGGCAATGCCCTCCATAAGAATCCCTATTTCGGCTCTGTTCCCTGTCACCGCGTCGTAAATGCCGCAGGTTCG
>JAZUHR010000151.1:0-5596 GCA_045641825.1 Lachnospiraceae bacterium | reverse complement strand
CCTGATTTAACCACTACATTGCAGTCACAGGCCAGGTCAAGAATATCACCGATTTTGGAAATGCCCTTACCGAACATAATATCAAATTCAGCTTCTCTGAATGGCGGAGCCACCTTATTCTTAACAATCTTTACTCTGGTTCTGTTACCGATAACCTCGCCGCCTGCCTTGATGGATTCGATACGACGAACATCCATACGAACGGATGAATAGAACTTAAGAGCCTTACCGCCTGTGGTAGTCTCAGGATTACCGAACATAACGCCCAGCTTCTCTCTGAGCTGATTGATGAAAATGACCACACAGTTCGATCTGGAAATAGCTGCTGTAAGCTTACGAAGAGCCTGGGACATAAGACGTGCCTGAAGGCCCATCTGAGGATCACCCATATCGCCCTCGATCTCAGCCTTTGGAACCAGGGCTGCTACTGAGTCCACGATAATAATATCCACCGCACCTGAGCGAACCATGGTCTCTGTAATCTCCAGAGCCTGCTCGCCGTTATCCGGCTGTGAAATGTAGAGATTATCAATATCTACACCAATATTCTTGGCATAAGCGGGGTCCAGAGCATGCTCTGCATCAATAAAGCCTGCAATACCACCCAGCTTCTGTACTTCTGCCACCATATGAAGAGCTACTGTAGTCTTACCTGAAGATTCAGGTCCGTAAATCTCGATAATACGTCCCTTGGGAACGCCGCCTACTCCAAGAGCCAGATCCAGGGAAAGTGAACCTGTAGGAACTGCTTCTACTGCCATGGCATTGGTATCGCCCAGCTTCATAACGGCTCCCTTGCCGTAGGACTTCTCGATCTGAGCCAGAGCCGCATCCAAGGCCTTTAATTTATCATTTTCTGCTGCCATAAATAAATCCTTTCAATACATTATGTCTTTGAAACCGGTTTAAAATCGCCATCTTTTAAACTTACGTTTTCTTGATGATTTAATGATAGCAAATGTATTTTTAAAAAACAAGGTGCTTTTTATACTTTCGTGTGTAGAAAATGGGACACGAAAATTATACAAATTGCACAAATAAAAACCGAGGGCAAAAAAGCCCTCGGAGCCTTGATTTTACTGACTTTTCTCATCATATAAATCGCATTTTCAAAAAACACTTTTTATCAATCTTCGAATAATGACTTCACATAGCTGTCCGGATTGAATTTGATAAGGTCGGTTATTTTTTCACCTACGCCGATGTATTTTACCGGAACCTGTAATTCTGCCTGTACCGCCACTGCTACACCGCCCTTTGCAGAGCCGTCCAGTTTGGTAATAACGATGCCGGAAACCGGAGCCACGGAATTAAATTCACGGGCCTGCACCAGAGCATTCTGCCCGGTAGTACCATCAAGCACCACCAGAGTCTCTCTTTTGGCATCAGGCATACCGTTATCGATGATTCTGTTAATCTTTCCCAGCTCTTCCATGAGATTTTTCTTATTCTGGAGACGGCCGGCGGTATCACAGAGAACCACATCCACATTTCTGGCCTTGGCTGCATTGATAGCGTCGAAAACCACAGCCGCCGGATCTGCTCCCTCATGCTGGGAAATCATCTCAACGCCTGCTCTGTCGGCCCAGGCTCCCAGCTGCTCTATAGCAGCTGCTCTGAAGGTATCTGCAGCGCAGATAAGCACCTTTTTCCCCTGTGCCTTAAGCTGCATTGCGAGCTTACCGATAGTGGTAGTCTTTCCTACACCGTTAACCCCGATTAAAAGCACCACTGACGTCTGCTTTTCGAAGTCATATGCATCTTCCGGCACATACATCTGCTCAGCCATGGATTCCATGAGAGCCTCTCTGCATTCAGCAGTTGTTTTTATATGATTTTTCTTAACCTTTTCCTTGAGAGCCTCGATGATTTTCTCAGCAGTATAAATACCGCAGTCTGCCATTACCAGATTTTCCTCGATTTCTTCGTAAAAATCCTCGGTAATGTCGGACCCTGTGAAAAGATTTTTAAGCTTTGAAAAAAATCCTGCCATTTTTCCCCTTATTAATACATATAGCTGTACCAATACAGCATTTTCAAATTAACTATAGTTACTGCTTGTTGAAATCTCCTGTAATTATGTAGATTTCAATCGACGATGCTAGTTGCTGAGACTGTTCTCGATAAGACTTACGGATACAAGAGCCGATACACCCTTTTCCTGCATGGTAATACCATAGAGACTGTCTGCTGATGCCATGGTACCACGTCTGTGGGTAATAACGATAAACTGGGTGTGATCCGTGAGTTTGTGGAGATACTTCGCATATCTGCCTACATTGCTGTCATCAAGAGCCGCCTCGATTTCGTCTAAGAGACAGAAAGGTGAAGGCTTCAGATTCTGAATAGCAAAAAGCAGTGCAATAGCTGTAAGTGCTCTCTCACCACCGGACAGCATCATCATATTTTGCAGTTTCTTTCCCGGTGGCTGCGCATTGATCTTAATGCCTGCTGTCAGAATATCCTCGTCCTCGGTGAGCTCCAGTGTACCCTGGCCGCCTCCGAAAAGCTCCTTGAATACCACGTCGAATTCAGATTTGATATAAGCAAATTTGTCCTCAAACTGCTTTCTCATCTCGCCTTCGAGTTCAGCAATAATGCCCTTAAGCTTATCCTCGGCCGCCACAATATCATTTCTCTGAGTAGTATAAAGCTCATATCTCTCGGATACTTCCTTGTACTGCTCAATAGCATTTACATTTACATCACCCAAGCCCTTAATCTGTGCCTTGGTGTCCTTAACCATATTTTTAATGGCTGTATAGGAACCAAGTTCCGGATCAAACTGGGCTCTCGCCACGTCTACAGTCACTTCATATTCATTAAACATGTAAGCGCACTGTTCAGTAATAAGTCCTTCTATACGCTCTGCCTGATTCTGGAGGCGGAATGCTTCCTTCCCCAGCTCCATAAGATGATTCGAGAGGCTTTCACGTTTATCAAAAAATTCCTTATGCTCTCTGTTAAACTGATTTCTCTTTTCATCAAGCTCGGAAATAATACGGTCAATATCAGTGATGCCTGATTTACTGTCAGCAATATCCGTATTGGCCTGTCTGATGGAATCCTCCAAATCTTTAAGAGAATTCTCGGTATTTTCACTGTTAAGAGAAAGGTTGTCCTTCTCTTCCTTGAATTTCTCTATCTCGCCCTCAAGACGTGAAATGGTCTCATCTATGAACTCAATAGCCTGCTCCAGTGAAGATACTTCCACCATAATGGCCTGAGAGTTTTCATTGGAGTAACGCTCTAAGCGTCTTTCCTCATCCAGCTTGGCGTTTAAATGAGCTACGGTCTCTGCAATATTTTCGCGCAGCTTCTCATTCTCATTAAGTCCCTGATTGAATTCTGCGGCCCTCTGCTGATTAAGAAGAATCTTATCATCCAGATCCTTAAGCTCTAGCTCAAGAGCAGAAAATTCCTGCTTGGTAGCGCTGATACGTTCTTTTTCCTTCTCCAACTTCATCTTAAGAGTATTCTGAGCGAGAGTAGCCTTGTTGAGCTCAGCATTTTCAGCATTTATCTCATTTCTGAGACGATCCCTCTTAATCTTAAAGTCATCACGTTCTCTGGACAAAGCAGATACCTTCACACCCAGCTCTTTAGCCTTCTTTTCCAGTTCCTCTGCCTCTCTCTTACGTCCCAGGAGATTATTATTGTTTTTAAAAGAACCACCTGACAAGGTACCACCGGGAGTAAGATTTTCCCCCTCTAATGTAACTATACGAAGGGAATAATTCTTTTTCTTGGCCAGCTTCAGAGCATTATCCATGGTATCGCAAACAAGCACACGGCCAATCAGATGACGAAGGACGCCAGCATATTCCTTGCCTGCCTTAACCAGCTTATCAGCATAGTTAATGATGCCTTCTTCCTTAAGAAGATTATCATCTGTCTCTACTTCACGGCCTGTAACTGCATCCATAGGTAAAAATGTGGCACGACCGGCTTTATTGGTCTTCAAAAATTCAATAAGACGCTTCGCTGTAGCTTCATCCCTGGTAACAACATTCTGAATATTACCGCCCAGAGCTGTTTCAATAGCTGTTTCATATTCCGGCTTAACTTCGATTATATCTGCGACAGTACCCACAATTCCTTTTTCAAAGGGCTTGCGTTCCATAATTTTCTTGATGCTGTTGCCATAACCGTCATACTTTTCTACCAGATCCAGAAGCATCCTGTTACGAGACTCGAATTCAATCTTCTCCTTCTCGTACTTATCCAAAAAGCCTGCTGTCTCTTCCAGACGTTCTCTGAGTTTACCGGACTCCATTTCCTTCTTTGCAATAGTCTGGTTCAGTTCCTTAATAGTCTCTGTTATCTCATCATACTCTCTGGAGAATGTTTCTACAGCTGTCTCGTACTCTGATTCGAAATTCTGGTTGGAAAGCAAAGTCTTGGTGAGCTGTGCCTTCTTGATTACCAGCTGCTCAGACATAGCCTCCAGACGGGAAATATTGGTCTTAAACTCAGTATCCTTATTGATAAGCTCCATGCTCTGCTGATTGCTGGTATCAATTTCTCCCAGAATAGCATTTATGCGTTCCTGAATATCATTATGATTTTCACCGGATTTTTCACGGCTGAGCTTGAGGTCATTGAGCTGGCCTTCCTTCTCCGCCTTCAATGCCTGATTAGACTTGATTTCGTCTTTTCTGGAGTTGATATCTGAATCAATGGTGGTCTTTCTCTGCTCATAATGGGCATTGGACTGGTAAAGAGACTTCTTCTGCTCCTCCATAAGACGAATATCGCCTTCCAGTTTTTCTACCGCTACCAGCAGCTGACTCTTCTTTTCCTTCTGGGAATCAATCTCTTCCGACAGAGACTGCATCTCGTTTTCTACGTAGTCATACTTAATCTTGATGTCTTCGTATTCCTTCTCAGCCCTCTCGGTATCTGACTGCAGTATTCCCTGAGCCTTCTGATTTTCATCCTTTTCAGCAGCCTTTTTATCATAATCCATAAGAAAAGCATTGATTTCCTGCTTCTTCAAGGCTTCCTTAAGCTTCAGGTACTCCTTGGCCTTTTCGGACTGCTTTTCCAGAGGTCCCACCTGCTTCTCTATTTCGGATAAAATATCTGTAATACGGGAAAGGTTAAGATGCTCTGCATCCAGTTCCTTCTCAGCAGCACTCTTTCTCTTTTTGAATTTCACGATACCGGCTGCTTCATCGAAAAGCTCACGTCTATCTTCAGGCTTACCGGAAAGGATCTTGTCAATCTGGCCCTGACCGATGATAGAGTAGCCCTCTTTACCTATACCTGTATCGAAAAAGAGCTCCTGCACGTCACGAAGTCTGCAGGTGTTACCATTTAAAAGGTATTCAGACTCACCTGATCTGTATACACGTCTGGCTACTGTTACTTCTTCGTAATCGATATTTAATGCCCTGTCGGAGTTATCGAAGGTAATGGATACATAGGCATATCCCATAGGCTTTCTAAGCTGGGTACCGGAGAAAATTACATCCTCCATTTTGGAACCACGAAGCTGCTTTGCAGACTGCTCACCCAGAACCCATCTTACGGCATCGGCAACATTACTTTTACCGGAGCCATTGGGGCCTACTATACCTGTAATTCCATTATG
>JAZUHR010000150.1:0-6316 GCA_045641825.1 Lachnospiraceae bacterium | reverse complement strand
CCAGGGGTGTCCCTTCAGCCTCTTGGGTATTTCTCCAAAAGCCCGGCTATAATCGCCAGTATGTAATTAAGCAGATAAATCTGCGACGGAGAGCAAGGGCTTCGAACCCCTGTGGGCTTTCGCCCTAACGGTTTTCAAGACCGCCCCGTTGTGACCGCTTCGGTAGCCCTCCACTATGACTGCTCTCTTCCGAAAGCGTATCAGTAACGCCCTCAACAAGCGTACCACGGAAATATACCACATAGGTGCACTCATGTCAAGAGGTAAGTTGTCTTAATTTTGTTTATTTTCGCCTCAATTCAGATAATATTTTTTCTATTATGGCCAGATCTGAGGGCCTGGTCAATTTTATGTTGGTTTCCTTGCCCTCTATCATATAAACCGGCAGACCTGCATATTTTCTGACCACCATGGCATCGTCTGTAAGAGTCTTGTCTCCCGCTTCTATAGCCTTCTCATATGCAGACAGGCACAAATCATAGGAAAAGCATTGTGGCGTCTGGGCTGTCCAGAGGTAATTTCTATCGGGGGTATCCGTGATTCTTCCTTCTTCATCCACAAGCTGCATGGTATCAACCGCCTTAACCCCCACTACGCAGGCCTTAAGCTCCTTTACTTTTTCTATAGCCATATTGATGGTATCAAAGTCTATGCAAACTCTGGCGCCGTCATGAATCAGGACATAATCGCAGTCATCGCATGCCTTTAGCCCTTCATACACGGAAAAATACCTTTCTGCTCCGCCTGCTACAATTTTTCTGCATTTGCTGATATTATTTTTCTCAATAATATCCTTGCAAAAATCCTCGTAGCCTTCTGCACAGACCAAAACTATTTCATCCACCTTTGAGTTTTGAAAGCTTGCAAGCGTGTATTCAATGGCCATTTTCCCGTTAATTTCCAGGTATTGCTTGGGAGTATCTCCCCCCATTCTTTTCCCTGTACCACCGGATAAAATAATTGCCGTTACCATTCTATTCTCCTTTGCCGAAGGCTCTGCCACTTTCCTAAGAGAAACTTACCCTATTCTCTTTCTCCAAGCTTAAGATTGGGTATTGCATTAAGAGAAAGGTCAGCAAAATTCCCCTTTAGGTATTCATGATAAGCTGCTGCTCCAATCATGGCAGCATTATCGGTGCAAAAAATCGGAGACGGGTATATAAGTTCAATGCCATTTTTGTCACAGGCTTCCTTCATTCCTGCGCGAATAGCGGAATTAGAAGCTACGCCTCCTGCAAGAGCTATGGTCTTATAACCGTATTCCTTGGCGGCATGCAGAGTGCGTTCTACCAGAACATCCACAACAGCTGCCTGCAAGGATGCTGCCACATCTGCCTGAACAATCTCCTCCCCCTTCATTTCAGCCTGGTTTAGATAATTAAGAACAGCCGACTTGAGTCCTGAAAAGCTGAAATCATAAGGATTATCGTCTACCTTTGCTCTGGGGAACTGAATAGCCTTGGGATTTCCTTCCCTCGCCACTCTGTCGATTTTGGGACCGCCCGGATAGCCCAGGCCTATAGCACGTGCAACCTTATCATATGCTTCACCCGCAGCATCATCCTGAGTACGCCCGATAATCTCATACTGTCCGTAATCCTTTACTATAACCAGATGCGTATGTCCGCCTGATACAATAAGGCACATAAAGGGTGGCTTTAAATCCTTATGCTCCAGGAAATTGGCAGATACGTGCCCTTCTATGTGATGTACTCCGATAAGTGGCTTTTTCGCAGCGTAGGCTATGGCTTTGGCTGCAGAAACGCCTACCAGAAGGGGGCCTACCAGTCCGGGGCCGTAGGTAACAGCCACAGCATCCACATCCTTTAATTCCATTCCTGCATCTGATAAAGCCTGACTGACAACAGGATTGATTTTTTCAATATGCTTACGAGAAGCTATCTCCGGTACCACTCCTCCGTAGAGTGTGTGGAGATCTATCTGTGAATATATAACATTGGACAGCACCTCATGTCCGTTACGAATAACGGCCGCTGCGGTCTCGTCACAGGATGATTCTATTGCGAGGATATTTATATCACTCATAAATAGGCCTTTCTATTCTATATCAATTTTGTCGGTTTTCTCCCAGCCGACAATGCGCCAGTGTTTCTTTTCGTCTTCCCTCAGCAAAAATTTCTGATAGGTATATGTAACACTGGTCTTTTTTTCCTGGACCATCAAATAAGAAACAAGAGTCGCATAGTTGGCAGCATCGTGATGATCCGTATCCTTTCCCGTGAAATAGACCACCTGAGACTGCTTCTGAACCTTGTAGAGCACCAGCAGCTTCTTGTTTTTCTTATAGTCTTTAATCTCCTTCACAAGATTTTCCCTGTACTCTTCCAGGGGATTGATAGCCAGAAATTCAGGATCCATGAGGAGTCTCATCTGCGAAATCAGTGCATCCAATTCCTTCTCAGAGATGGTCTGATTATACCAGCACTTATTGATTCTGCCCCACAAATCTACTACTGCCGAAGGTGTGGAGGGATAATAATTCTCCAAATCCTTTTCGATAAGCGTCTGAGCTTCTGAGTTTTTCTTTTTATCGGAGCTGAAATCCTTGCTGGTGTTGTGGTTGTTTATCCAGTAAAAAACACCCCAAATAACCAGTCCCAGTACTATTATTGCTGCAATAATTTTACCAAGATATTTTTTCATTTTACCTCCTTTTTGAACGAAGTGAAAAATGGAGAACCCCGTAGGGGTTTGAAAAGCTAAGCCCTCATGCGAAGCATGAATTATCATGGCTTAGCGTCCTTTTTACCTCCTTTTTGAACGAAGTGAAAAATGGAGAACCCCGAAGGGGTTTTAAAGCCTCGCCTTCATGCGAAGCATGTGACTCAATCGATAAACCTAAGCGTCCTGCTTTCCCCGTCTTTCGATATTATGGTATTGGAGAAAATATTCTGCGCATAAGCCCTATAATCCTTCGGATGCGCCATGGAAGGGCTGTAATGAGTCAGCCACATTTCCTTGATCTCGGCTTCCTTAGCTATAGTCGCGGCCTCCGTAAAAGTCATATGCTTCTTGGCAACAGCATCCGCCTGCTTGTCAGGCTCGCCGTACATCCCTTCACATATAAATATATCGGCTCCTTTTGCATTTTTTACAATGCTGTCTGTAGGTCTGGAATCAGTACAGTAGGTCACCTTGAGCCCTGCTCTCTCCGGTCCCAGCACCATATCCGGGGTGAACACTCTTCCCCCCTCCTGCACGATTTCTCCTCTTTGCAGCAGTTTCCAGTAAGGAAGAGGAATCTCCAGTTCCTTTGCTTTTTCAGGGTTAAAAAGTCCTGCCCTCTTTATACTTATGCTGTACCCGTAGCATGTAATGTTGTGATTTACCTTAAAGGCAGTAATATCCATGCCAAAAAAAGAATATTCCGTCTCATTCCCGGGTATTTCTTCAAAGACAATCTCAAAAGGCAGTTCCGGTGCTATACATCTAAGCTGTCCCACAATTTTGGCAATTCCCTTGGGTCCCACTATGGTCACTTTTTCGGTACGTTCCGCGTTCCCCATGGATAAGAGAAGTCCCGGAAGCCCTGATATATGATCTCCGTGAAAATGGGTAATCAGAATGACGTCAACATCATGAAAACTAAGGCCGGCACATCGCATGGCCACCTGAGTCCCCTCCCCCGCATCTATAAGTATTCCATGTCCGTTATACTTTAAGCTAAGCGCTGTCAGCCATCTGCGTGGCAGAGGCATCATTCCGCCCGTACCTACAAGACAAATATCAAGCATTAAAAACTCCTTATTTTACAAAGTTATATATAACAATTATCCTTCCAGGGAACGCTCCATGAGAACTGCATTTTCCACCGGATCCGTATAGTAATTTTTTCTTAGTCCATTGGCTGTAAAGCCCTTTTTCTCATACAAATTTCTGGCAGGGGTATTACCTTCTCTTACTTCAAGAAAAAGTATGGAAAGCTCCTGTTTTTTACTGATGTCTATTACATAATCAAGCATTTCCTCGGCAATTCCCTGCCTCCTCTTATCGCTTCTGACGCATACATTGCATATATCGCCTTCGTCGAGCACGGTATAGTAGATAAAGTAGCCCCAGATATCACTGTCGTCTTCTTCATTCACCGCCACCAGCATGCAATAATTGTCCTGCAAAAGGCATCCCACAAAGACCTCATAACTCCAGGCATCGGAAAAAGTAGCAGCCTCTATCTCTGCTACCTTTGAGCAATCTTCCATTGTCATGGGTCTTAATTTCATTTAAGTTTTTCTTCTCTTTCTCTCTCTGCCTGTGATACACGAAGATAATCCGGTGCATGTTCTGCAACAGATACCACTTTCCCTTCTTTAAAAAGCTGGAGTGCTCTGGTAGCCAGAGAAGCGGGATTTTGAACAGCCATGGAGATGGGCGCAAATTGATATTTGACTTCTGTAAGCCCAGTAATAACCTTCTTATAGACAGGTACTCCATCTCCCAAAAAAATCACCGGCTGTCCCAATTCATTGATTTTTCCAATAATTTCCTTGATATCTACCGCCATCTGGTCACACACTACACTAAAGCCGTCAGCATTGTTTTTGTAAATCCCCGTATATACCTGATTGCGTCTGGCATCCATAAGCGGGCAGATAAGCCCGTCAAAGCCGAAAATATTGGAGGCCAATACTTCCGCGGTAGGTACGGACACAATAGGTATATTAAGGGCCAGTCCCAGCCCCTTGGCAGTGGATGAGCCTATACGCAGTCCGGTAAAGCTTCCCGGTCCCCCGGATACGGCAATGGCTGAAAAATCAGCCAGGTCCGCACCTGTCCTTTTTACCAGGTCATCCACCATGGGTAAAAGTGTCTCTGAGTGAGTCATTTTAAGATTCACTGAACACTCGCCTATTATCTTTTCTTCGGTAGCAATAGCTACACCGGCCACAAGTCCTGAGGCCTCAATGGCAAGAATCTCAGTCATCTGTATATACCACCTCTATACTTCTGTAATCAAAGCCCTGGGTCAGGTCTTTTTTAATATTTATTTCTATGTGTGATGCAGGGATAAGCTCCAAAATACGCTCCGACCACTCTACCAGAGATACACCCTGCCCGAAAAAACAGTCCTCGTAGCCGATTTCGTCCATTTCCGAAGGATCATCAATCCTGTACACATCAAAGTGATACAAGGGCATTTTCCCCTCGGTATAGCTCTGCATAATGGTAAAGGTGGGGGATACCACAGGCTCCGTAATGCCAAGTCCTTTGGCAAATCCCTTTGTAAAAACGGTCTTTCCCACGCCCAGGTCGCCATTTAAGCAGATTACTGTACCGGCTTTAACGCTCTCGGCCAGATTTTTTCCTATATTTCCCGTCTCTTCGGGAGAATTTGATGTAAAAACTTCTGTTCTCATATTCCCTTTATTTAAGCTTCTTTGTTTCGTCCGGTCTTGCTATACGCAAAATCGACTTTAGCTCGTCTATGTCGCTTATCTGATCCTTTGGCAAAAGAATGGCATTATTTCCACCTGTGAAAAGGATAATCAGGCTTCCGGTCTCCCGCACCAAAAGCACCAACTCCCAGGGAGCCTGCTGTCTTATCTCACCCTGCTGCAAATAGAAGGCATTTTCAGCAAAAGTATATGTCATGGGGAGCTTGAAGCTCTCCGATGTCTTCACCTGTCTGAAAGCCTTGAAAAGCAGCATAAGCGGCTCAATTACGGTAAAAAGCATAGCTAGGAGCACCAGGAAAAAGGTAGCCACCGCGGAGTCCCCGAAGCCAAATATAAGTGCAACAATTGCTACTGCCGAAAGGGCGTAATTTATAATTCCTCTGACCCCATAATAGGAATTGTAGAAAAGAAAGGAAAACATGTACTTTGTTTTCATGGTGACCTCAAAAGTCACCTGGCGACCACTAGGTTCTGTGACCTCTCTGGTAGCCTCCTCCTTTTCCTCTTCCTCTGTAATAAAATCCATATCTTCTGCCATACTAAAGCTCAATCCTTTGTTCTATATTTTTGATTACAGAATCATTGTAAGCTGAATACGCTGCTTCTTTAAATCAACAGACATAACCTTAACATCTACGATATCGCCTACACACACTGCTCCCAACGGGTGCTTAATGAATTTCTTGTTGGTAATCTGTGAGATATGTACCAGACCGTCCTGATGTACGCCGATAACAACAAATACACCAAAGTCAATAACATTTCTGACTGTTCCCTTAAGAATCATGCCCTCAGTCAGATCTTTCATTTCCAGAACATCGGAGGTTAAAATAGGCTTAGGCATCTCATCACGAGGATCGCGTCCCGGCTTTTCAAGCTCCTTAATAATATCATTAAGGGTA
>JAZUHR010000149.1:0-11274 GCA_045641825.1 Lachnospiraceae bacterium | reverse complement strand
TATATATGCAAGCAGGGGCGGAATACTCAGGCTCGGCTGTTTGACCCGAGCGGAAAACAGCACTTACAGATACAGGCGTTGCAAGTTCCGGTTCCAGCCCGGAACTTGCCGGCTGTGTCTGTTAGTGTCTGTCCGTGGGTGGTCAACCTGACGAAATGAGTGTTCCGCACCGTTTGCATAAGGATTACTCCACAAAGCGTTTCGGAAACTTCACAGCCTGCAGATGCAGGTGGCGAGCCAAAGCTGCGAGCGGAGCGAGGGGGAGAGCATAAAAAAACAGCACTCCGGGGGAATGCTGTTCTTGTTTTGAATGTAGGTGCGAGATTAGTACTCAACCTGGGTAGAGGTAAAGGTATTTTCATCCTTGGCTACCAGCTCCTCATAGAAGCCTGCTCTGGCAATCAGATGATATGGATATACATAGAGGACTGCAAGAATACCAAGGGTGAAAATGGAAAGGAAATACCAGCCGAAGAAGGAAAGGTCGAGCACAAAGAGCTCCCACTTGTGACCCTTCATAAGGCGGCGGCTCTCCTGAATAGCCTCGTAGCCGTCTGTGCCGGGCTTATCCTTCATGATGAACATGGTTAATGCATAGGAATATGCCTTAACGATGCCTGGAATAACGAAGAGAAGAGACCATAAAGCGACGAAGATAGTCTGTAAGAGGAAGGCTACCAGATTGGAGCCGAATTCCTTGAAGCCTGTGAACATCTCATCGAAAGAAACCTCGGTACCATTGTGGTAAATGCTGGACAAAAGAGCGAAGAAGCCTACTGTCATAGGGCCTCCCAGCAAAATCATTGCAAACGGAATACCGCCGGCAATACCTGAAATTACCATAAATAACAATGTTGCACCCACGGAAATACCGTAATTGGCCTTGAGGCTGGCCTTAGCCTTTTCTTTGATAGAAACTCTATCCATTTCATAACTCCTTAAAATAATATTTGCTGCGGAAGATAATAATTTTCCCTTACAACACATCAAATTATATAGTTTTTGTGTAATAAATCAAGTGGATAAACGGGTAAAAAAACTGCCCTTGATTCCCGGGAAACACGGCAATAATTGTCAAAAAAATATCAAAAACATGCATAAAAACGTTTTATAGCCTAAAAAATCCCTCCAAAAGACAATAGGTAACAAAACTGTAACTCTTATTTGAAAATACCGGGACTTTAGTCCCTTGTTATAAGTTCGGCTTTGTGGCAAAATGTGTAGACGAAAGAATGGTGTTGTTTATATAGAACACTGAGAGGATATCATGATAGAGTTTGCAATAATGATGGGAGAGCATCTTTTTACTCTCGGCGGTGAGATTACTATGCTGGCTATTACAGTAGCACTTATAGTCATTGCCGTATCAAATATCGTGCTTAGAGTAAAGGCCCAGGCCGATGCTGAACTTACCAAACAAAAATTGAATCAGAGTCTTTGCGATCTTAAGGCTGCATATGATGAGGTATATACTACCAGATCGGAGCTCACAGATAAGTACAATGAGCTTAAGAAAAGCCGTGAGCATATGAAGGAAGTGGCATATATTGATATGCTGACAGGCCTTCCGAATCGTGTGGCATTTATAGATAAATTGAATAATTGTATTAACAGAGTCAATCCTATTGATAACGAGTATATGCTTCTTATCAATCTGGATATCGATAATTTCAAGCTTATCAATGACTCTATCGGTCTGCAGGGCGGTGACGTTATTATCCGTTCTGTGGCAGACAGACTTTTATCCATCGTCAAGAAGGATGAAGTGCTCAGCCGTTCCGGTGGTGACTCCTTCCTCCTGCTTTTCCATAATCTTATGAGTCGTGAAGAGTGCGAGAATAAGGTGCTGGAGGTTATGCATATTTTCAATAACAGTCACTTCTACGGACCGAATCGTGAGGAATTCACACTGACTGCCAGCCTGGGTGCGGAGATCGTTCCCTGCGTAGGTAATCATACTATTCTTGAGACTATGAGAAATGTAGATACAGCTCTTCAGATAGCTAAGGATTCCGGTAGAAATACCTTCAGGATTTTTGACAGTTATATGGAGCAGACTGTGAGAAATAAGGTTCGCATGCAGACAGAGCTTAAGACAGCTCTTCTGGAGAATCAGTTCGAACTTTTTTATCAGCCTCAGGTCAACCTGGATTCAAACAAGGTGGGCTCTTTCGAGGCTCTTATCCGCTGGCATCATCCATCCAAGGGACTTTTGCTTCCTGCGGAATTCATACCTATGGCTGAGGAATCCAATATTATTCTGGACATCGGTAAGGAGACACTGAAGAAGGCTCTTAAGCAGCTGGCAGAGTGGCAGAATGAGGGGAAAATGGTGACTATGGCTGTGAACCTTTCAGCCAGACAGTTCAGAGATCCATTCCTTATCAACTACCTGCTGGAGCTCATCGTAGAATACAATCTGAATCCTACATATATTGATCTGGAGATTACAGAGACTGTAGCGCTGGAAGATATGGAATATACGATACATACCCTGGACAAGCTTCGCAGAATGGGTATTACCGTATCACTGGATGATTTCGGTACAGGCTATTCTTCACTGAATTATCTGAGAAGCCTGCCTGTAGATAATCTTAAGATAGACAAGAGTTTCCTGGATGCTATCAGCAACAACGAGAAAAATCTCAGAATCGTGGAGACTATCGTGCATTTGGCCAAGATTCTTAATATTTCTGTTATTGCTGAAGGTGTTGAAAATCAGGCTCAGGAGGCACTGCTTAAGAATCTGTCCTGCGCCAAGGCACAGGGCTACCTTTACAGCCGTCCTGTTCCGGCTACCAGAGCCGGCGAAATGATTTGATTAAGCCCTGCAGATGCTTATTTCGTCCTTATCTGCATCATAGAAATAGAGATCATCAGACAATTGATTTTCCGGAGCCAGGAAGTCGGCATTGGACTCACTTATAAGCTCTCTTAAGTCATCCTGAGAAGGAGAGAGAGACAGTGGGACAAGGAGAAAATCATTGATACTGGATGGAATAATATAATAGCTTTCACCAAGGTTCTGAGCCAAGTGCTTCAGAACCTTTTTGCTGTAAAGAAAATGTGCGCCGTAGACCTTGAACTGGTTGGTACACATGTAGATAGCCGGCTCCAGGCGAAGGGGAATGGAATAGAGATTGGGGACACGACTGCCACCCTTTAACTCATTGGCATAGTCGGAGAGGTGGAAAAGGCGGGGCTTAAAGAAGGAATCAAGGCTCTGGGAGGCCAAAGCATGCAGGTCATCCGGACTTAGGGAGTGGGAGGCGCAGAAAGCCTCATCCACGGGGAGAGAATCGATGAGCTTATCATCAGGAGTTACAAGATACTGATAGGTAACACAGAGATTCAAGTACTCAAAATGAGGAGTACCGGCTGGTAGGGCCGACAGACTTTTACTACTGTTCATTTTAAAAAGAATAAGTGGAAATGAATTATCCATAAAATACCTCCTGCGGGTAAAATTGACGTAAAATCGATGGCATAATCTAACGTAAAATCTTACGTAAAATCGATGGCATAATCTAACGTAAAATCGATGGTATGATTTGAAATGATTTCGATGGTATTTATCATAACAAAAAAGAGAAGCAACATCAATGCTGCTTCTCTTATCTTTGTGTAGAAAATTAAGGGTGAAAATTGTACAAGTTGCACTATTTCATCATATTTTCATAAGCGGCCTTAAGAGCAGGGTCGCTGTCCAGAGCGGACTTCAGTGCCGCAGCTATATTCTCGGTCAATGATTTGTAGGAAGAAGTATTCTTTAAAAATTCTCTGGCTTCATCGGCCTTTTCATCTGTCTCACCTATGAAAATCATAGGATAGGAATCAGAGTCGATTTTAATCAAAATCTCGGACAGACCGGGAGCAGTAGTCTCAATACCAAGAAGCCGGTACTCTTCACTGCAGAGGACGACATAGTCTACGCTGTCTGAAGAAATAGGATTAATGGAAAGGCTGGAGAGAGACAAGCTGTCGATGTATTCCATACGGCTGATAATAGCCGCTGCGTCAACCTCACTTTTCGTGGTCAGAAGAGCGGACAAAGAAGCAGTATCACCCTGATTTCTGTAGGAATAGAAATTACAAAGGAGAGCCTGGATGAAAAGAACGGAAGCATCGCTGCTGCTTCTTAGCTTCATTACAAAGGGGGCCAGGGAGGAGTCCAAAGCAGCTTCTGTAACCATGTCGGAAACTAAAAACTCGGAGACCCGGTATATATCGCCCACGGTGTACTTGGCATAGATAAGAGAAGTGCCGTCACGTGGAGTCCTTTTCTTGTTGACCGTAAGAGAGGAAGGGGCAAAGTCAGATCCATACGTAGTGGTCAAGTAGTCCTGTACTTTGATAAAAAGAGTGGACTGGCTATCCTCGGTCACCATAGCCTGAAGGTAAAATTCCTCCATGGGATCATCAGTAGGTGCGGGAGTATCAGTGACGGGTGGAGTGTTATCAGGGCCGGTGCTGCCATTATGGTCTGAAATAAAGGTCACTACTATGTAGATGAGAAGAATCACCGCTACTATGGCCAGAAGAGACACAGTGGTAGGCAGCCAGGAGGGTATTCTTTTTTGTTTTTTGGGTATATTCATGGAAATCCCTAATCAGAAATATTGAAATGTCCTTGATCGGAGTCGAACCGACGGCCTTTCGCTTCGGAGGCGAACGCTCTATCCACTGAGCTACAAGGACAAATCTAAAGAAAGTATAAACTATATCGCCGCTTATTTCAAGATAATATTAGCAATAAATAAGGCTGGGAGAATTTGCCGGGAATAGTAAGGCGGAAGGCAGAAAATTCCTTGATACAAAGAGGGAAAATTGTTATAATCATTAAGTTACAGAAGATTTGCGAGGAAAAACAATGATTGCAAAGAAATTCGAAAATGAAAACGCGGGAAACGGTATCCGCATCAATAAATATATGGCAGATTCGGGAATGTGCTCCAGACGTGAAGCAGACCGCCTGGTAGAGGCCGGCAAGGTCAAGGTAGACGGCGTCGTGGCAGTCATCGGTACCAGAGTGCAGCCGGGACAGAAGGTCACTGTAGACGGCCAGAGCGTTAAAAAAGAGGAGAATCTGGTCCTGATCGCCTTTAATAAGCCGGTGGGCATAGAATGTACCACCGACACCAGAGTGAAGGACAATGTGGTGGACTACCTGCATTACGGCAAGCGTATCTACCCTATAGGCAGACTGGACAAGGATTCCGAGGGCTTGCTTTTGCTTACCAATGACGGAGATATAGTAAATAAAATCCTGAGAGCCGGAAATAATCACGAGAAGGAATACGAGGTGACGGTAAATAAGCCTGTTACTCCCGAATTCATAAGAGGAATGGCAGGGGGCGTGCCTATACTGGATACTGTTACCAAAAAATGTAAGGTGGAGCCTACCGGGAAAAACAGCTTTAAGATCGTGCTGACTCAGGGCCTGAACCGCCAGATTCGCCGTATGTGCGAATACTTCGGCTACAGGGTGGTGAGCCTTAAGAGAGTGAGAATCATGCATATCACACTGGGCCATCTCCATACAGGCGACTACAGAAATCTTACTCCCGCAGAAATACAGAAATTACAGGAAGTACTTAAAAAATCCTCAAATACCCCGAGAGGTGACGGAAAAAATGACAATCAGTGATAGCGATAAGAAAAGAATAGAAGAGCTGGTAGAGCTTTTAAACAGGGCCAATATCGCCTACGAGCAGGAGGACAGGGAAATCATGTCCAACTACGAGTACGACAGGCTCTACGACGAGCTTAGGGATTTAGAAGCAAAGACCTCCTTCGTTATGAGCGACAGCCCTACTCAGAGGGTGGGCTATGAAGTCCTGTCAGAGCTCCCCAAGGAGCGCCATCAGAGTCCTATGCTGTCTCTGGACAAGACCAAGGACCCGGAAGCACTCAAGGCTTTTCTGGGGGATCACGACGGCCTTCTTTCCTGGAAGATGGACGGACTTACCAATGTGCTTACCTACCGTGATGGCCAGCTCATAAAGGCTGTCACCAGAGGTAACGGTGAGATAGGTGAAATCATCACCAATAATGCCAGGGTATATAAGAATCTGCCTCTTCGCATTCCCTACAAGGGAGAGCTGGTTTTACGAGGCGAAGCTATCATCACCTATTCGGAATTTGAGAGAATCAATTCGGAGATTACGGATGCGGGAGCCAAGTATAAGAATCCCAGAAATCTCTGCTCGGGGTCTGTACGCCAGCTGAATAATGAGATTACTGCCAAGAGAAATGTATATCTCTACGTATTCGGCCTGATTTCCGCAGGTGACGATATCTCTTTTGCTACACGTCACGAAGGCTTCGAATGGCTTAAGAGCATGGGCTTTACCGTAGTAGAGGAGAGGCTCATCAATCGGGATAATTTTCAGGAGGTATTCGACTATTTCAAGGGGCAGGTAGCGAAAAATGACTTCCCTTCCGACGGTCTGGTACTTTCCTTCGATGACATAGAGTATTCCAGGAGCCTGGGACGCACAGCCAAGTTCCCCAGAGATGCCATAGCCTTCAAATGGGCAGATGAAGTCGCGAAGACCCACCTTTTATCGGTGGAATGGTCAGCCAGCCGTACAGGACTTATCAATCCGGTGGCAATATTCGAGCCGGTGGAGCTGGAGGGTACCACGGTGTCCCGCGCCAGCATCCATAATGTCAGCATCACAGAGGGGCTGAAGCTGGGAATAGGAGACGAGATAGAGGTCTACAAGGCCAATATGATTATCCCCCAGATCGCCCGTAACAATACCGGCAGCGGCAGTCTGACCATACCGAAGATCTGCCCCGTATGCGGTGGCGAGACTATGATTCGGGACGAAGACGGCATACGCACTCTATACTGCATGAATGCAGAGTGTCCGGCTAAAAAGGTGGGCAGCTTTACCCACTTCGTCAGCCGTGACGCCATGAACATAGAAGGTATTTCCGAGAACACTATTGAAAAATGGGTGGATTTGGGACTCCTTCACAGCGTGGCTGATTTTTACAGGCTGAGCGAGCATAAGGATACCATTACATCTCAGGAGGGCTTCGGTGAAAAGTCCTATGAAAACGCCATGAAGGCCATAGAAGCCAGCAGAAATACGAGTGCTGCCAGAGTCCTCTATTCCCTGGGCGTGCCAGGGGTAGGAGTAGCTACTGCCAAGCTCCTTATGAAAAAATACGGAGATGACCTGGAGAAGTTTATGGCAGCGGACACAGCGGATCTTTGCTGCATAGACGGCATAGGAGAGGTGACGGCCGGCGATATCGTGGCTTTCTTTAAAAATGAGAAAAACATGGCCCTGGTGCATGATTTGCTATCCCGGGTCACTATAGAGAAAAGCAGCAATGATACAGAGCAGATATATGACGGAATCACCTTCGTCATTACCGGCAGTGTAAATCACTTCAAGGACAGAAGCGAGCTTAAGGAATATATCGAAGAACGGGGCGGCAAGGTGGCCGGCTCTGTCAGCAGCAAGACCAATTACCTGATTAATAACGACAGTACATCAGGATCATCAAAAAATAAAAAGGCGAAAGAGCTGGGAGTGACTATCATTACAGAAGATGAATTCCTGGCGCTTGGAAAGGTGGAATAATGCCAATTAAAGTACAGGCAGAGCTTCCTGCAAAGAAAATACTTGAGAGCGAAAATATATTCATAATGGACGAAAACAGAGCGCTGACACAGGATATCAGACCTCTGAAAATCGCTATTTTAAACCTTATGCCACTGAAAGAGGACACAGAGGTACAGCTGATGCGCTCCATGTCCAATACCCCTCTGCAGCTGGATTTGACTTTCCTGACCACCAAGAGCTATGTGGGTAAAAATACCGCCACATCGCACCTGGACACCTTTTATCAGACCTTCGATGAGGTGAAGCACAGAAAATTCGACGGCCTTATCATAACAGGTGCGCCCGTAGAGCAGATGGAATTCGAGGAAGTAGCCTACTGGGACGAGCTTAAGGAGATTATGGACTGGTCTGTGAAAAACGTGACCTCCACCCTGCATATCTGCTGGGGAGCTCAGGCAGGTCTCTATTACCACTACGGCATCAGGAAGAAGAATCTGAACAAGAAGCTTTCGGGCATCTACGAGCACAAGGTAATGAACAGAAAAATCGCCCTGGTGCGCGGCTTTGATGATATCTTCAGAATCCCCCACTCCAGATACACGGAGTCAGATAATGAGGCCATACGACAGGACGACCGTCTCACTATCATGGCTGAATCCAGAGAAGCAGGTATTTTCCTGGTAATGAACGAAGACGGTAGCCAGATTTTCGTTATGGGACACCCTGAATATGACCGTGTGACTCTGGACAAGGAATACAGAAGAGACTGCGACAAGGGAATCAATCCTGATATCCCGGTGAACTACTATGAGGATGATGACCCGGATAAGACGCCGGTGCTGTCTTGGAGAGCCCATGCCAATACTCTCTATACCAACTGGGTCAACTACTATGTATATCAGGTAACTCCTTACGACCTGGAAAATGGCGAAAAATAAGCATTTTTTAAGGAAAATTACAAGAAAACTCCTTTGGGAAGCCGAGGGAGTTTTATTTTTTTTAACAAAGTTCTAAGGGAGGGTTAATTGATGTTTATAAATGTATTGGTTATAATTCGCACGTCACAAAGGTAGCTGTATGAGGATAGAGCATGAATGTATTATCACAGTTCTGTGCGCTGACAATCCTGCTGGCAATAATAGGATTTTATGCCACAAAGAGAAAAATACAGTTAAAAACAGGACGCAACTATATGCAGCTGGTAATAGCTACAGTAGCTTGCGTTATTTGTGATTTACTTTCTATTTACTTCATTAATCGAAAAGAAATTATGCCGGACCTGGTAGTGGACCTGGTCTGCAAGATCTATCTGGTGAGCCTGTATCTGGTCACCATCTTCGGACTTCGTTACATATTCTCGGACGTATTTAAAAATGAGAAAAAGTACATAATAGCGGAAGTAATGGTGGGAGCCTGGGCTGCAGTAGGGACAGCAATAATTATGCTGCTGCCTATCGCGATACACTATACCGACGGCGTGCCCCAGTACACGGAGGGCCCCGCCACCATAGCCACCTACGCGTTGGTTATGATCACTATTTTCACCATCATTTTCTTCCTGCAGAGAAACAAGGCCGACCTGAATTACCAGAGGCGCCATGCTGTTTACTTCTGGATGGGACTGTGGACGGTGTCGGCAGTCATCCAGTTTTTCCAGAAGGACCTGCTGATAGTAAGCTTCGGGGCTACCCTAGGCACCATGGTCATCTATTTCGCTCTGGAAAATCCGGAGAGCAATATAGACCGGCTCACGGGGCTTTTCAATGAAAATGCCCTGCTACTTTTCTGCGAGCAGAAATTCAATAAAAAACAGGATTTTGCCCTGCTTAGAATTCTACTGAATTCCGGGGCAGAGACCTCGGGGGCGGCTATCGACACAGAGATCCTAAGAGAAGTCCTTAAATACCTGAATACCATGCCCAGGGGGGATATCTTCAGGATTACCGGGAATGACTATACCATGGCCTTCGATAGTGACGAAGAGGCGCAGGAAGCTCTGGGACTTCTTTATGAACGCATGCATTACTGCTGGGGAAGCAAAAGGAATGTAATGCTGGACAGCCACTTTATATTTTTCCCGGAGGTGGGAAAGTGTAAAAATGTGCTGGAAATGCAGGAAATCTACAATTACGCCTATGTGATGGCCAGAAACAGCAATAAGCCCTTTATCGTGTCAGAGGATGTCATCGAGGAGATGAAGGCCGAGAGAGACATGGAGAAGCTGATTAAGGATGCTATAGAGAATGACAAAATAGAGCCTTTTTACCAGCCTATTTACAATACAGCCACGGGGAAAATCACATCGGCTGAGGCCCTGGCCCGTATAAGGCTGGAGGACGGCAGCTACGTGGGCCCAAATGAGTTCATCCCCCTGGCCGAGAAAAACGGTATGATTATCGCTCTGGGAGAAATAGTCTTCGAGAAGGTATGCCGCTTTATCGCCAGAGAAAAGCCCTACGAAAGGTATGGCCTGGAGTACATAGAGGTGAATCTCTCCACGGTGCAGGCAGGCTATGAAGCCCTGGCAGATTCCTTCATCGGAATTATGGAAAGAGAGCACGTGGAGGCCAAGTACATCAATCTGGAAATCACTGAGACAGCGTCCATTACGGACAGAGATATTCTCCTTAAAAACATGAAGCAGCTGAAGCTCTACGGCATGACCTTCTCATTGGATGATTTCGGCAGCGGGCAGAGTAATCTGAACTACGTCATGGATATGCCCGTAGACCTGGTAAAATTCGACCGTGAGATGACCAATAAGTACTTCACCAAGGAAAGTGCCAAGAAGCTTATGACAGACACTATCCGTATGCTTAAGGATATGGGCTTCCATATAGTGTCGGAGGGCGTGGAGGACGAGAAGATGCTGAAGGAAATGGTGTCCATAGGCGTCGACTACATACAAGGCTATTATTTCTCCAAGCCTATTCCCAGAAGGGAATTCGTAGAATACCTGGCAGAGAGAGCAAAACTATATTAAAAGCAAAAAATCAGCTCCATAGGCCGGGGAGGCACTGTGGAGCTGTTTTCAAAATTATTCGATGTAATTGCCACTTCCGTACTGATCCAGAGACTTTCGCAGAGATGCCTTCATATCGTCCACCAGCCTCTGGGGAGACAGGATGATGACCTGCTCGGAGAAGCGCATAGCCCAGCTCTTGATGGAGCCGTAGGAGACCTTGGCATGCACTACCACATCGCTTTCAGTCTCGTCCGAGAAGCGGACAGGGCCTGTAAACATATCGAAGAGTTCGCCCAGAAAGGTCTTCTTGAGCCTGAAGGTGACATGAATGACCTCGGCATCGGAGTAGAGCATATAGAGATGCTCTTTCTTGAAATCATCCAGATTGAAATCCTTGCCATAGCCTTCCACATCTTCCTTGGGGCAGCACCGGTCCTCAGTGAGCTCGATATTCTTGATACGGTCCAGACGATAGAAGCCGGTATGCCACTTGTGCTGGGCATAGGAAGCACAGAGGAGGTAGAGACGGCCGTCGAAATTGGTGATGTAGTAGGGACTGATTCTGTATTTGACAGGCTCGCCGAAGTTCCAGTCAGACTTGCTGAGGCGGAGATGGAGCTGGTGATCAGTATGATAATCAGCATAATTTATCCTGACCTGAAGATTCTTGGAGATAGCCTCTTCCAGGATGGAGATGGTAGAAAACAGCTCCTTGTTAGCAGTGTC
>JAZUHR010000148.1:0-10171 GCA_045641825.1 Lachnospiraceae bacterium | reverse complement strand
TTATTTTTTGGAATTGACTACCATTCACACCTGGGTACCAGAAGAGGTGGTATGGCGGTTTTGGGAGAAAACGGTTTTAATCGTGCCATTCATAACATCGAGAATGCGCCATTCCGTACCAAGTTTGATAAAGAAGTGCAGGACATGGCCGGACACTATGGTATCGGCTGTATTTCGGACTTTGAGCCACAGCCTCTTATCGTGCGTTCACACCATGGCACCTACGCGCTTACAACCGTATCCAAGATTAACAATGTAGACGAACTGGTAGAGAAAGTTTTTACCACAGGTCAGTCACACTTTTTGGAAATGAGCGGTGGCGATATCAATGCTACCGAACTGGTGGCTGCACTTATCAATCAGAAGGATAATTTGATTGATGGTATCAGTTATGCATTGGATGCTGTGGACGGCTCCCTTTCTTTACTTCTTTTGAATCAGAACGGAATCTATGCAGCACGTGACAATAAGGGCAGAACACCTGTTGTTGTTGGTAAGAAAGACAATGCTTTCTGTGCTGCTTTTGAGAATTTTTCCTTTAAAAACCTGGGCTACAAGCCATACAAGGAACTGGGCCCCGGCGAAATCGTGGCTATTACTTCAGACTCATGTGTGACTCTTAGGAATCCGGGCTCTGAGATGAAGATTTGTACTTTCCTCTGGATTTACTATGGTTATCCTAGTAGCTCCTACGAGGGTATCAGTGTAGAAAAGATGCGTTACGAGTGCGGTAAACGTATGGCTAAGCGCGACAATGTAAAGCCTGACATCGTAGCAGGTGTACCTGATTCCGGTACAGCCCATGCAGTAGGCTATGCGAATGAGTCCGGAGTACCTTTCTCCAGACCTTTCATCAAATATACACCTACCTGGCCACGTTCTTTCATGCCTACCATTCAGAGCCAGAGAAATTTAATTGCCAAAATGAAACTTCTGGCAGTAGATGACCTTATTAAAGACCAGAGCATGCTGCTTATAGACGACAGTATTGTACGTGGTACACAGCTTCGTGAGACTACGGAATTCCTTTATGAAAGCGGCGCCAAGGAAGTACATATAAGACCTGCATGCCCTCCGCTGCTTTATGGCTGTAAGTATCTGAATTTCTCCAGATCCACCAGTGAGATGGAACTCATCACCAGACGAGTTATTTCCCGTCTGGAAAATGGCAATGTAACAGATGAAATTCTGAAAGAGTATGCGGATCCGGATTCCGAGAAGTACGAGCAGATGGTGGAGGAAATCAGAAAAGAACTCCACTTCACCAGCCTTCGTTTCAACAGACTGGACGATATGCTGGATGCTGTAGGTATCGATAAGTGCAAGATGTGCACCTATTGCTGGGACGGCAGAGAATAAACACAAGAATAAAAAAAGCGGGGATGATTTCGTTCAATGTGAAATCACCCCCGATTTTTATTTGTTATGTTTTTTCATAGTCATCATAGATGTGATTATAACGAAAGCCAGCACCAGGCAGAGCCTTTATTCGGAAAGGCATGTTCCACTTAGAGGGCGGAACGAGGTGGACGGAAATCGCCACGAGAGCATTACAGAAGAGTAGTGACAAGGGCATCATTAGTAATATGCACTTGACTTACTACGCAAATATGCGTAGTATATAATTAAGGATAACAAGTAGGAGGATGGCACATGAATTTAAAGGCTATGAGAGAAAAAAACGGGTTAAAGCAGACGGAACTGGCTGCTATCAGTGGGATAAATTTACGCAGCCTCCAGGACTATGAACAAGGACACAAGTCGATATACAGTGCAAAAGGAGAGACTCTTTTACGGTTAAGCAGGGCCTTGGGGTATAGTATAGAGGAAATATTGGGAGATAATGCAATCAATTCTGATTTTGCCATGGCAGACCCTGCCGGTATGGAAAGACGTATAGCTGCTTATGAAAAGTGTTTGTGGGAAAGGAAACATAAAGAAGTGCATTTTCCGGTTATTGTATCAGATGAAAAAGTAGATATGAGCAGAATATATCCTACAAAACAGGCGGTGATTAAAGATATTTTGGATGTCGTAAGAAAGGATGAAAGGGTGGCATCGCTACGTTTGTTTGGCAGCAGCATATCTATGGCGTGTAATAAGGGTAGTGATGTGGACCTGGCAGTCGGTCTTTTTAATAATTCCATAGATGTCAAAAATGAAGTGTCTGAGGCGATTCAACTGGTATGTAATTGGGGGGCTGATATTATCTGGATGGATAGAGTGACCTCAGTGGACAGTATTTATTCAAATATTATGAAGGGTGTGATACTTGTATGAGTAAACTTTTGGCGAGGGCAGAGGTGGCTCTGGAGAATGCCGAACATAATTATGGCAGGATTAATATCGATGATTGTTATCTGGATGCTTGCTGTTATAATTTACAACAGTCCATAGAGTTTTCACTAAAATTTTTAGTGGAAATGACGGGACAGCAATATGCGGAAAACCATGATATCAGAGCAAATATAAATATACTTAACAGAATGGATTATCACGTGTCTTTTGAGAAGGAATTAAGAAATATGGCTTCTACTTTGTATTCGTGGGAGACGGAAAGCAGGTATAAGGATTCATTTGTGGCTGTTTTGGAGGATGTAAACGAGGCATTTACTTACGCAAGGGCGGTGCTGGAGGAAGCACAGGGAAAAGTGAAATTTGGCTGTGAAAGTTAAGAAAACACCGAGGACACTTTAATTATCTGTGGAAAAGTAGTATAATTGCGGAAGATATATTTTTCACTTCGGTCGAAAAGGAGAGATAGGAGAAAAGGAGATCATATGAGAAAGCGCTTTATTTGCCTGT
This sequence comes from Lachnospiraceae bacterium, assembly GCA_045641825.1. GTDB lineage: Bacteria > Bacillota > Clostridia > Lachnospirales > Lachnospiraceae > RGIG3528. The sequence goes on along the minus strand of JAZUHR010000148.1, from coordinate 7,366 downwards.
CAGCCGGCATGATGATTGCTGCAGCTATGCTTTTCGCCGGATGCGGGGACAAAAATACAGAGCCTACAAATACCGTAGGTACTACCACGGCTCCCGAGGACAATAAAACAATTCCGGGCACGTCTACGGTAGACAAGGGGAAGGATGACTTGAAGGATAAACTTATCGGCGAGAAGGCTGCCGAATTTGTGGACAATGTTGAGGCCGTATATTTAAGAACCGATTATTATGATGGAGAGGACAATGAGAAAGTTATTTTTCTGTTGACTTCCGTGGAAGAACTGAATGGTTTTTATGGGAGTACATCAGCCGAACGTCCTTTGGTAGAACAATATGGGGCGGAACTTAAAGATTTCGACGAGGATTTTTTTACGAAAAATGTTTTAATGGTTGTGAAACTTATCGAAGGCTCCGGCAGTGTCAGACATAAGGTCAAAAGACTGGAATTTGCTAAAGATGCAGAGGGAAAGAGGACACTTCGCCCTATTATACAGTGGCTGATTCCGGAAGCGGGCACCTGTGATATGGCAAGTTGGCACATTTTAATTCCGGTAAGCCGCGACAAGCAGCCCGAAGAGTGTGTATTGCTGGAGAATTTTTCCGATTTTTCCGATGATGATTTTTATGAGGATGCGGGACTTCAGAAAAAGTAACTTTTTTCACAAAGACGATTATGGACAGGAGAATAATAATGAAAAAAGGATTGTTTGCAGTTTATATGGTATGCCTGATGGTAATGATGACTTTACCCAAGAGTACTTTTGCGGGGGGGGGCGGTAGGACTTAACAGCACCATTGATGAGAGCGTGGATGATACCACTATCAGCGTTACAGGCAAACTGATTATCAAGAACAAGGATACCGGAAAAGTCCTGTATGAAGAGGAACTTTTGCCGACAGTAGACCCCGATGTGAAAATCAATGTCCATAATACCGCGGAAATACTGGAAAAGTACCTGACCGAGGTAGGCGAAAGGGCAGCACAGAAGGCTTTGGAGTATATCGATGCCGGGAATATGCCTGAAAGTGTTGTGGAGGGCGATACCGGCAGCCATGATAATCGTACCTACACCATGGTAGAGGAAGATGGGGAGCGAAAGATGAAAATCGAGGGTAATTATGGCCATGAGGCGGTATATACCCTGGTACTGGAGGTGCTTACCGATAAGAATGAGGTAAATATTACTCCCGATCCTACCGATGGCCCCAGACCGACTCATCCGCCGCTGGGGGCTATAGCCGACGATGAAGTTAAGGATAATTCCGGAATAATCATAGTTGTAATCATTATCTCAAGTATTTTCCTGCTTTTGGGTGTAGCCCTTGTTATCTACATTATTTTCAAAAATAAGAAAAACAAACAATAGAGGAATGGAAATCCAAAATGACAATTAAAATCTCATCGTTAAAATCCTTGCTCAGACACTCCGACGCCTTCGTAGAGGAGAAGAATGCATTTATCTCAGACATTGAAAGGGCCTTGGGCGAGTGGGTGGCATTTACTGATCTTACGGACTATGACTGCGATTTGAAACTTATTTTTGTTGAGACAGGCGGTTCGGAGGGGCTGTTCCTGGATGCGGTAGAGGAACTTAAAGAGCCTTACTACCTGCTTACAAACGGGGGCAATAATTCCCTGGCAGCATCTTTGGAAATCATGACCTGGATTAAACTTAACGGTAAAAAGGGCGAGATTCTCCATGGAGACACAAATTATATAGCAGGACGCATTAAGGAACTGGCTATGGTGGCAGCTGCCAAGAGAAGACTGCAGGGAAGCCGTCTGGGAGTCATCGGACGTCCTTCCGACTGGCTGATAGCATCAGTGCCGGATTACGGAGAAGTTAAGGAAAAACTGGGTGTAGACCTGATAGATGTGTCACTTAATGATTTCAGGGAAAAGGCTATAGCCATTCCTGAGCCCCAGTCACCCTCCAATTGGAACCTTCGTGCCCTCCAGCAGAAGGAAATGCAGAAGGCTGAAGGAATCAGAGCGGTGATGGATGAAGTGATAGCAGAGCATGATCTGAAGGGCCTTACCATCAGATGCTTTGACCTGCTTACACCTACAGGATCTACAGGCTGTCTGGGCCTTTCCCACCTGAATGACACAGGCTTTATAGGCGCCTGCGAGGGCGATATAGCGACCATGCTCTCCATGCATATTGTGCGTTGCCTGACGGGGCAGAGCTCCTTCCAGGCCAATCCCTCCAGAATAGACACTGAGAATAACCGTATCACCTTTGCTCATTGCACCGTACCTACGGATATGCTTAAGGATTTTAAGCTGGACACACATTTTGAAAGCGGAACAGGTGTGGCTATTGCCGGTGAAATGAGAAAGGAAAAAGTAACCGTTTTTCGTATAAGCAGTAATCTCAAGGACTTCTATGTGACCACAGGTACCATCACTGATACTCCTCATGAGAAAAATCTCTGCCGTACCCAAATAGTGGTGCAGATGGATAGCGATGTGACGGAGCTCCTAAAAAATCCCTGCGGCAATCATCAGGTGATTTTCTACGGGGACCACAAACGAGAAATCGAAACATTGATGAAGGAGCTGTTGGGCTGATGGATAAATATTTAATTGCGAATACTACCAAGCAGGAGCGCATAGAGCTTATCCGTTCCTGGATACCTGAAGATGAGGTAATGGACGGCAGCGACCAGGTAGATATCTGGGAGCTCTACAGAGACTACATCGATGGTAAAAAAGAAATCGCAGAGTGCAATGCGGCTTTTTCCTGTGAGTATATGACGGAGGAATAGAAAATAAGTGAGACTGCGCATGGCGGTCTCATTTTTCTTGCCAAAATCCCGATTATGTGGCATAATTAGTGAGTTAAAGTAGGCTTACTATCGCCTGCATACAGAAGGGATTTTATATGAGAATCGGAACAGGTTACGATGTACATAAATTGGTGGAAGACCGGGCACTTATCCTGGGGGGGGTTACTATTCCTTACGAAAAGGGACTTTTGGGACATTCCGATGCTGACGTACTGCTTCATGCTATTATGGATGCACTGCTGGGAGCTGCTGCCCTGGGAGATATAGGCAAGCATTTTCCGGATACAGACCAGAAGTATAAGGGCATTTCCAGTCTGGCGCTGCTTACAGAGGTAAAGGAACTGCTGACTCAGGAGCTTTACATCGTAGAGAATATAGATGCGACCATTATCTGCCAGAGACCGAAGCTGCTTCCTTATATTCCGGAAATGAAGAAAAATGTGGCAGAGACTTTGGGCATCGATGAAAATCAGGTAAATATCAAGGCTACTACCGAAGAAGGTCTGGGCTTCACAGGCGCCGGTCAGGGAATTGCGGCTCAGGCTGTATGTCTCTTGGAAAGCGTTCGTGATATGGGATACGGCCCCGGTGCGTCAGGACTTTACTCCTTTGAAAGTAATGGGGATATGACCGGTAGTAACATGAATGCCAGACAGTGTGGAGGGTGTCCCGGGTGTTGTGGCGGAAATCAGAATTAATCCGACAACAATACGAAAGGAGTCTCAGCACCACACTGAAGTGATGAGAGTTTTTTACTAAAATAATGGGCTATATAAAGTTTGTAAAAGAAGAGATGCAGGTCATCATGGAGCGTGACCCTGCCATAAAGTCGCCCTGGGAGGTATTTCTTTATCCCTCCTTCAGAGCGATATTAAGACATCGCCGAGCTCACTTTTTATACGAGCACAAAATGTTTTTTTTGGCCAGATGGTATTCTCAGAGAACAGCCAGAAAAACGGGCATAGAGATTCATCCGGGCGCTACCATAGGCAAGGGATTTTTTATCGATCATGGTAACGGGGTAATCATAGGCGAGACCACGATTATCGGCGACAATGTTACTCTTTATCAGGGCGTGACCCTGGGAGGTACAGGTAAGGAGCAGGGAAAGCGACATCCTACTATCGGCAACAATGTTATGATTTCCGCCGGCGCCAAGGTGCTGGGAAGCTTCACGGTGGGTGATAATTCCAAAATCGGCGCGGGATCTGTGGTGCTTTCCGAGGTGCCGCCCAATTCCACAGTAGTGGGCGTTCCGGGACGTGTGGTGAAGAGAGACAATGTGCGTGTGCCCAGAGAGGACCTGGACCAGGTGCATCTGCCGGACCCTGTTAAAAACGATATTGATGCGCTTAAGAAGGAAGTCGTAGAGCTCAAGGAAATCATCAAAGGTCTTACAAATAATTGACATAAAGGGGATATAAAAATGGAAAATAAGGTTCAGCTTTTTAATACACTCACCAGAAGAGTAGAGAAGGTAGTGCCCAATGTGGACGGCAAAATCGCTATGTACACCTGCGGACCTACAGTATATCATTTTGCTCATATCGGTAATCTCAGATCCTATATCTGCGAGGATATTCTGGAAAAAACACTGCGCTTCGTAGGCTATGATGTAAAGCGTGTTATGAATATTACTGACGTAGGCCATCTGTCTTCAGACGCCGATACCGGCGAGGATAAGATGCTTAAGGGCGCCAAGCGTGAGCACAAGACTGTTATGGAGATAGCTAAGTACTACACTGACGCCTTCATGCAGGACTGCGCAGATCTTAATATTAAGCGTCCTGACGTGGTGGAGCCTGCTACCAACTGCATCGACGAGTTCATCCACATGGTCACTGTTCTCCTGGAAAAGGGCTATGCTTATGTAGCCGGAGAGAATGTTTACTTCGATACCTCCAAGCTCAATGAATACTATGTATTCGGTAATCAGAGCGAGGAAGAGCTGATGGTAGGCGTTCGTGATGATGTTACCGAGGATACCAATAAGAGAAATAAAAATGACTTCGTACTCTGGTTCACCAAGTCCAAGTTCGAGGATCAGGCCCTTAAGTGGGACAGCCCTTGGGGCGTAGGATATCCCGGCTGGCATATCGAGTGCTCCTGCATCTCTATGAAGCATCTGGGTGAGTATATGGATATCCACTGCGGTGGCGTAGACAATATGTTCCCTCATCATACCAACGAGATTGCTCAGTCCGAGAGCTACCTGGGCCACAAGTGGTGCAACTACTGGTTCCATGTACATCATCTGAATGACCGTACCGGCAAGATGAGTAAGTCCAAGGGCGCTTTCCTTACTGTTTCAGTGCTTAAGGAAAACGGTTTTGATCCGATGATTTACAGAATGTTCTGCCTGCAGTCCCATTACAGAAAGCCACTTGAATTCTCATATGAGGCACTTGCCAATGTGCAGTCTGCTTACGACAAGCTCATTAAGCGTATTACAGACCTTCAGAAGGAAGCAGAGAAGCAGGGCGTTCAGGTAAGTGATATCCTGGCAGCTTCAGAATCTTTGGAGAAGGCACGCCGTGCAGCTGTTAATTCCGGTACTGCATCTTCAGATATTGAAAAAATGGCAGCGGCTTTAGAGGGTGCAAGCACTCTTACTTTTGACAAGGCAGCTTATATGACATGGGTAAATTCCTTTGCTGAGGCTATGGCAAATGATGTGAACTCCTCCATGGGAATTACCGTTCTCTATGATGCCCTGAAGGCAGATATGGATGCTGTTACTAAGCTTCTTGTGGTAGCGGCTATGGATTACGTTCTTTCACTTAAGCTGGTGGCTGAGAGAGTAGAGGAAAAGGCAGCGGTAGACGCTGATCTGGAGGCTTTTGTACTGGCTAAGATCGAGGAAAGAAAGGCTGCCAAGAAGGAAAAGGATTTTGCCAAGGCAGATGCAATCCGTGCAGAACTCCTGGAGAAGGGCGTGGCTATTAAGGACACCCGTGAAGGAACAGTATGGGAGCTGGTCTAAAGTAGGGATTGTGCAGGAATAACATGGGAAGTGGTCTAGGATAAGGCCATAGACCAAAGGACATGGAATGATAGAAGAATTATACAGACAATTTAATCTTGAATTTTCTGATCCCAATCAGTATCCGCCGCTGGATCTGGCCTATATAGGGGACTGTGTCTACGAGCTTTGTATCCGGACCTGCCTGCTGGCAGACGGAGCCCAGTCCGTGGATAAGCTGAACCGTAAGGCCTCCAATCTGGCCAAGGCAGTGACTCAGGCCAAGATGATTACCGGGATTATGGACAGGCTCTCGGAAGAAGAACTGACCGTATATAAGCGTGGTCGTAATGCCAAGAGCTATTCTCCTGCGAAAAATGCCACTCTGGGAGATTACCACAGAGCTACAGGCTTCGAAGCGTTGATAGGCTATCTTTATCTGAAAAAAGACTATGAGCGCATGTACAGCCTGATTCAGATGGGATGGGATGTGTTAAAACAGGATGGCGCTGAAACAAGAGAGGAAAAGAAAGAAACAGAGGAAGAAAACAATGGCTGATAGGGAAAGAAAAGTACCTGAGGAAAATGTAAACGAAACAAAAATCGAGGGCAGAAATGCCCTGCTGGAGGCTTTTCGCTCCGGCAAAACCATAGATAAGCTTTTTGTACTGGATGGCTGCAAGGACGGCCCGGTACAGACTATTGTGCGTGAAGCCAGAAAGGGTGACACCATTATCAATTTCGTAGCCAAGGAGCGACTGGATCAGATGTCTGAGACAGGTAAGCATCAGGGAGTTATCGGAATCGCAGCTGCATACGACTATGCTGAGGTAGATGATATTCTGGCTCTGGCAGAGGAAAGAGGAGAGGCTCCTTTTGTAGTGATTTTAGACGGTATCGAGGATCCTCACAATCTGGGAGCCATCATCCGTACTGCCAATCAGGCAGGCGCACACGGAGTTATTATCCCCAAGCACAGGGCAGTAGGACTTACCGCTACCGTTGCCCGCACATCTGCAGGAGCACTTAATTATACACCGGTAGCCAAGGTTACCAATCTGGTGCAGACCATGAAGGAGCTTAAGGACAAGGGACTTTGGTTTGTCTGTGCCGATATGGACGGCGAGGTAATGTATAAGCAGAATCTCACAGGCCCTATCGGACTTGTCATCGGTAATGAGGGCGAGGGTGTCAGTCGCCTGGTCAAGGAAAACTGTGATTTTATCACAAAGATTCCTATGAAGGGACAGATCGATTCCCTTAATGCATCAGTGGCTATGGGCGTGCTTGCCTATGAGATAGTGAGACAGAGAGATTTTAAAAAATAAAGATTTTGGGGCTGAACTTTAGCTTCTGGTATAAAAAAGGACGATTCCTAATTACGATTAATGTAATAAGTGAATCGTCCTTGTTTTTTAGTTAATTGAATGGAACCTGACCTGCTCGATTTAATACTCGCCGAGGAGTTTTTCAACGCTGGCAAGCTTTACGCAGAGCACGAATACCTCTGAAGCGATAGCCATTTCTTCGGGACTAGGGAAGGAAGGTGCGATACGGATATTGGAGTCCAGAGGATCCTTTCCGTAAGGGTATGTAGCGCCTGCACCGGTG
>JAZUHR010000147.1:0-20203 GCA_045641825.1 Lachnospiraceae bacterium | reverse complement strand
AACGATAGCTTCCTTGAAGTCAGCGATAGACATTGTACAACCAGCAAGGATGTCCTTATCTGTAGATACAGTGTGATCGTTCTTAACTTCTGTAGCCATAGCCTTAACTTCTGCGCCTGTCTTGCCAACTACTGCGTTCTGGAAGAACTCAGCCTGCTCGTACCACTCTTTACCGATACCTGAAGCGCCCTTCATGTTGTAGTCAAGACCCTTCTCAAGCTTGGAACGAAGATCAACCTCAGAAGCAGCCTGAGCCTGACCGTCAGCGATCTTGAGCTTTGTCTGTGCAACGTCGAGACGGCAAGCAACGATCTTACCATCCTTGTCTGTTACTACTGTAGCAACAGTAGCATCAATCTGTGCTGTGCCGGTCTTAGAACCATTAGCAACAACAACACCCATGCCAAGCTTGTACTCAGCTTCGGCATTCTTACCACCACATGCAGCCAGGGATACAACCATTACTGCAGCGAGTAATAAAGCATAAAATTTTTTCATGTCGTTTCCTTTCCTTTTATGAAACAATTAGTTTACCCCGAGAGGTCTAATAAATTATATTTTATTGTTTATTTTATGTCAAGGGATAAAAACGTATTTTTGAAATTGAAATCATAAAAAATAACTAAACTATTACACTATTATAATTGACTGGGAGAGGAATAACGGATATAATAAAATGTAATGGTGAATTAGGGGCATTATGCCCAAAATAAGGTTTACCGACACTTTCATTGTATACACCCGGAGGTTTTTTATGAAGAGCAACATTAAAAGCGTAGGAGTTCTTTCAGCTATCTGCGTTGTGATTGCGGCAGTTTTGGCAGTTACTAATTTTGTTACGGCACCTATTATTGAAAAGAACAAGGCAGCTGCAAATGATAAGGCATTGAAGATGGTTATGCCTGATGCAAAGGGCTTTGAGAAGCTTTCCCTTGATGGAGCTCCTTCTACAGTAAAGGAATTGCACAAAGAGACAAGCGGCCTGGGCTATGTAGCAGTGCTTGCTACCACCAGTTCCTACTCACAGGGAGATATGGGTATCGTTGTTGCAATCAGTGCTGACGGTAAGATTTCCGGCATTACCATTACAGGCTATTACGAGACAAAGGACTTCGGTAAGGATACTTACCCTCAGACATATATCGGTGCTGACTCAGCATTGAACGGTGTAGATACCTTCTCAGGTGTTACATATTCATCCACTGCATTTAAGAATGCCATTACCGATGCTTTCACAGTGCTGGTTTCCAGCGGCGCTATTTCAGAAGGTCAGAAGAGCATTGATCAGCTCGTTAAGGAGCTTATGCCTACTATCATTCCGGGCGCTCTTAACGGTGCAGGTCTTCCTCAGGTAGATGAGGTTACAGTTGACGGTTTCGATATGGCTTTCAAGGCTAAAAATGATTGCGGTTATGTGCTTGTTGCCAAGACCGGCGATACTGAAGCAGATGTTTACGTAGTAAATGCTTTTGGCGATGTAAAGTGCTACGATATCGAAGGTAATGAAAAGGAAGCTACAAAGACTGTAGCAATTGATTCCTTTGCTAAGGCTAATGTTGAAAAGTATCAGGGCAGAGTAGAAAAGGTATTCGGCGAAGGCGCTGTAATTACCGCACTTGATTCCGTTCCTTCCTTCGGCTGCATCGTAGGTGGCTTCCGGGTAGAGTTCGAGGGCGAGACATATTACGCATTCAACGCTAAGACCTTTGGCTTCCAGGAGCCTATGGAGATGACAGTAGTTGTTTCCTCCGAGGGTAAGATTGCCAAGTACAAGACAAATTCTGAGCTTATTCAGGAAGAAGAGTACTACACCAGCCACCAGCTCACAGATGCTTCTTCTTATATCAGCAAGTTTGTAGGTCTTGACGAAGGCAGCTATTCAGATGATATGACAGTAGTATCAGGTGCTACTATTACAGCCGGTGCCGTTGCATCTACTATCAGATCCGCATTCGCTGCATTTAAGGCTCTGGCTCAGTAATTTCTACTAATATAATTCGGATGAAAAAGCATAAAAAAGATTTTATCATCATTGGGGCATTCCTGCTTATCGGCCTGGTATTTCTTCTTATAGTAATGCTGACCGGTAAGAAGGGAACCACAGTGGTTGTTGAAGTAAATGGTAAAAAGGTGGCGGAATATCCTCTTTCTCGAGATATTACCGTTACCATTGACGGGAAAGACGGCGGCACCAATGTGCTTGTCATTAAGGACGGCTACGCTTACATAGAGAGTGCCAGCTGTCCGGACGGACTTTGTAAGAATATGGGCAAAATTCATAATTCTGCCCAGTCTATTATCTGCCTGCCTAATCAGGTGGTGGTAAAAATTACAGGTGATGAGCCGGATGCCGATATCGTGATTCAGTAAGATTGTCTGCAGTAGCAGCAGAAGGAGACCCAGGCAAGGAATGAAGGCATCTAAAGTAGCATTCTATGGTATTTTAATAGCGTTGGCCATGGCATTGAGCTACTTGGAAGCACAAATTCCGCCCATTGCCGGTGGCATACCGGGAATAAAGCTGGGACTAACCAATGTGGTAGTGCTTTTTGCTCTTTATAAGATGGGATATAAAAGCGCTATTCTGGTTAATGTGTTAAGAATCCTTCTGGTGGGATTTATGTTTAGCAACGGCTATAGCATTATTTATTCAATGGCTGGCGGACTTTTGAGCGGACTGGTAATGATTCTTTTGAAAAGATTTACCAAGCTTGCCATGGTGACTGTCAGTATTGCAGGAGGCCTTGCCCATAATGTGGGTCAGATTCTTGTGGCTATGGTAATGCTGCAGACGCAGGCCATCGCCTGGTACCTGATTATCCTGTGGTTTTCAGGCATTGTTTCAGGTGTACTTGTAGGCCTTTTGGGAGCAGAGCTTACCAAAAGGGTAAAATTAAATTTCTAAGACTGGTTGAGGGACGTGCATATAGCAGGTCCCTCTTATATCTAGATAGTATCAAGATAATTCAAAGGATACATTCATGAAAGATAAAAAGCAAATCGGTGCAAAAAAATCCATTTGGAATCGTTTGGATAATACGGCAAATCTTTTTCCTGTTATTGCGACCTCCAGCATGACTAATGTCTACAGGCTGTCAGTGACACTAAAGGAAGATATTATTCCTGAAGTTTTGCAAGAAGCTGTAGAGCATGTGCTGAAATATTTTGATGTATTTCAGTTTAAGTTAAAGAAGGGGATTTTCTGGTACTATTTTGAGACGAATAAGAGGCCTTTTCCCAAAATCAAGGAAGAGGATATCTACCCATGCTCTTACATAGAACCCTATGAAAACAATGAGTATCTTTTCAGAGTGAGCTACTACAAGAAGAGAATTAATCTGGAGGTCTTTCATGCGCTTACCGATGGTAATGGCGGACTGGCTTTTCTCAAGGAGGTCACTTATCAGTATCTTAGAATGACTCACGAAGAACTGGCAGGGAAAGTAAGTGACACTCTCAATCAGGAGACTTCTCTGGACTACGAGGACAGCTACGTCAACAATTATAAGCATAAGGCCAAGAGGACCTATAAGACGGAGCGAGCTGTTATTATAAAAGGGCAGAAGCTGGCGGCGGGCCAGATGGGACTTATACATGGCTATATTCCTATAGAGGATATCAAAAAGGTGGCAAAGGAGCAGGGCGTGACCCTGAATCAGTATTTGCTGGGAGTATATGCCTGGGCTATTTATAAGCAGTATCTGAAGGGTGAAAAAAGCAAGAAGCCTATCACTATCAGTGTACCTGTGAACCTTCGTCCTTATTTTGATTCGAATACGCTGAAAAACTTTTTCGTAATGGTGTCTGTTGTATTTAAGCCGGAAAAGGATGAGTACTCCTTCGAAGAAGTATTGCAGATAGTGAAGGACAGTGTTTTACCTCAGACCACCAAGGAAAATCTGGAGAAACTTTTTTCCTATAATGTGTCCAATGAGAGAAACTTTGTGCTCCGTGCAGTGCCGCTGGCAGTGAAAAAACTGGCCATAAAGTTTGTTTATATGCAGTCTGCCAGAGCCAACACCACGACTATTACCAATCTGGGAGCTCTGAAGATTGATGAGTCGTATGCGGAGTATGTGGATAGCTTTTATGTGGCAATAGCCATGTCTTCGGGACAGAATATTAAGGGGGCTGTTATCAGCTACGATGATACCATGGTGTTTACCTTCAGTTCCAATCTGCAGGACACCAGCATACAGCGCGAGTTTTTCAGAAAACTCGTATCTGACGGTATAGCAGTTTCCATTGAGAGCAACGGAGTATATTATGAGTAAATGCGTGCGATGCAAGATAGAGGTTCGGGACGATTCCATCATGTGTCCACTCTGCCATGGAGTTTTATCAGAGGCGGAGGGCGAGCATGAGCCGATGTATCCCGACGTCAGCATAAGAATGCGAAAAATGAATTTCATACTGAAGCTGGTGATTTTCATATCGGTACTGGTGGAAATTGCCTGCATAATCGTGAATTATCTTACCTACAACGGCGTAAAATGGTCTATTGCCAGTGGCCTGGGGCTTATCTATGTTTGCTTTACTCTGATTTATTCAGCCAGAAGGAATAAGAGTCACCAGAGAAAAATGATAATGCAGCTTCTTCTGGGACTGGTGCTGGTGTTCGCGGTAGATAAAAGTCTGGGATACTGGGGCTGGTCTGTGGCATATGCCATTCCCATAGCAATCATTCTGATGAATGTGGGGGTAGCAGTGCTGATTCTGGTTAATAAAAACAATCGGCAGAGCTATGTGATGGCCCAGATCTGGCTGTCCATTATGAGTGCGGGCTGCCTCTTAATCGACTGGTGGATTGGGAAAAAACTGCCTTTGCTGGCAGTCATAGCACTGGGTGTATCGGTACTGACCTTATCTGCCAGTCTGGTATTCGGGGACAAGCCGGTGCGTAGCGAGCTTCACAGGAGATTTCACATATAATAGTTTTGTGATGGTAGCTCGTTCCGTACTTGGGGCATGGTAAAAGCAAAAAATAAGCGGAGTTAGCATGGATTTTTTTACAGACAATTACGTGACGAAGGATACAAGTAATCCAATTTCCAATCGTAGGAGAAGGCTGCTCATAAAGGCTGTAGCAGCATTTAATCATAGTGATTATTTAAAAAGCCGACTGATGGAAGGAAAGCGGGATCAAAGCGATTTTGACAAGCCATTTATCCTGGGAGAAGAATACGCAGTAGAAAAAATCGAGAATGAAAATTTCAAGATGGAATTGCTGAGTCTGAAGGAAAAGGCTGACATGGCTCCAGCTGACAGGAGGATAGTCCTGCAGATTCATGGCGGTGGATATGTCAATGCCTTCAAGCTACAGTATAAAAGAATGGCTACCTGGTATTCCGAGAGCTGGGAGGGAGCGGACGTTCTGTCGATTGACTATCGTGTGGCACCCAAGGACCCTTATCCTGCTGCGGTGGAGGATGCCTTTTTTTCCTATAAATGGCTGCTGGAAAAGGGCTACAGACCGGAAAATATTGTTGTGGCCGGTGACTCGGCGGGGGGCGGACTGTCACTGGTACTGGGCTTATACCTTAAGGATCATGGCTATGACTTGCCACGGGGCTTTATCTGCATGTCGCCTTGGACAGACGTATCCATGAGCGGTGATAGCTACAAGACTAACTTTGATGTAGATGCTGTGCTTGGCGGGAGTGATACCAGTATTATCTGCAATAATCCTTATCCCGGCGGAGAGGACCCCAGAATTCCCTATATTTCCCCCCTCTTCGGCGATTTTACCGGATTTCCGCCCATGCTGGTACAGGTAGGAAAAAATGAAATGCTATTGGACGATTCTTTGCAGCTGGTGAAAAAAGTGAGAAGTGCCGGCGGACAGGTCAGACTAAGCGAATATGAAGATATGTTTCACGTTTTTCAGATGAGTAAGCCTGTATTAAGTGAGGCCAAGACTGCCTGGAAAGAAATAGAAGATTTTTTCAAAAATATATAAAGAAACTCCGACCTTAAGCTGATTTGCAGTCAGCCGAAGGCCGGAGTTTTTTATATGGTATAGTTAAAATCGGTTACTTGTTTATTGATGATATCCTCCAGAGTGATACTTTCAAAATACTTGTTTACCACATCATAAAGACCCTGATAAATGGGAAGAGTCAGGCACTCATTACATTTTTCGCAGGTATTCGGGTTATTGTCCATACAGCTGACCGGAGTGAGACTGCCTTCAGCACTTTCTAAGATTTCACGAACCGTAATCTGCGACGGATCCTTGGCCAGCTTATAGCCGCCCATATGCCCTTTATTGGCCAGAAGGAGACCGCTTCTGTTTAAAAAAGGTATAATTTGCTCCAGATATTTTTTGGAAATATCCTGTCTCTCGGATATATCCTTAAGAGCAATATAGGAATCGTTGTAATGCTGGGCCAGATCAATCATCATTCTGAGGGAATAGCGTCCTCTTGTTGAAATTTTCATTTTTTCTCCTTTTTGACCGATAGCGTCCTTTTTATCTCCTTTTATGTAACGAAATGAAATAAATGGAGAATCCCGAATTATATTCATTCCGCTAAAATTAACTAACTTAACCCTAATATACTATAGAAATGGTAGGCTTTCAAGAGTCGGAAGCTTTTTTTTATAATTTTTCGGATTGTTCGACGGTTATTTATTAGTGGCACTTATCGTATATATAAGCAAAAAGCAGTTGACGAAAACCTATGGAAATACTATACTATGCACAACATATAAAACCTATGGAAAGAGTAGGAGATAGAAAACGGAGGAAGAAATTATGGCAGACATTAAGAAGAGTTCACTGGAACTGGTCGGAAATACACCTTTACTTGAGGCAAGCAGATATGCAAAGGCAGCAGGGGCTGACAAGGCTACAATACTTACAAAACTCGAGTATCTGAATCCTGCAGGATCGGTCAAGGACAGAATCGCCCTGGCAATGATCGAGGATGCTGAAAAGAAAGGAATTTTAAAGCCCGGGGCTACAATCATCGAGCCTACCAGCGGCAACACAGGCATCGGTATCGCAGCAATCGCTACAGCCAAGGGCTACAAGGCAATTCTTACTTTACCTGATACAATGTCTGTAGAGAGAAGAAATCTTTTAAAAGCATATGGGGCTGAGCTTGTACTTACAGAAGGCGCCAAGGGTATGAAGGGCGCTATCGCAAAGGCAGAGGAGCTCAATAAAGAGATCGAAGGCTCCGTAATCTTAGGGCAGTTCCAGAATCCTGCGAACCCTGAAGTACACAGAAAGACCACCGGACCTGAGATCTGGTCACAGGCAGGCGGTAAGGTAGATATTTTTGTAGCAGGTGTCGGCACAGGCGGTACCATTACAGGTGTTGGCGAATACTTAAAGTCACAGAATCCTGATGTCAAGGTGGTGGCAGTAGAGCCGGCCGGAAGCCCGGTTCTGAGTAAAGGCACTCCCGGTGCTCACAAAATTCAGGGTATCGGCGCAGGCTTTGTACCGGATACTTTGAACACTAAGGTGTACGATGAAATTATTACTATTGAAAATGAAGACGCATTTGCTGAGGGCAGAAGATTTGCTTTTTCCGAGGGTGTCCTGGTAGGTATTTCCTCAGGTGCAGCACTGAAGGCAGCTTCGATACTTGCAGAGAGACCGGAGAATGCAGGCAAGGTCATCGTGGCATTATTACCTGACTCCGGTGACAGATACCTTTCCACAGCGCTTTTCAACTACTGATTATGATTTAAAGCTTTAAATAAACATTTTTACGAATAGACAACATACCAAAAAGAAAGTCGAGGGCAAAAACATGAGCAATTACAGATTTGAGACATTACAGTTACACGTAGGCCAGGAGCAGCCGGATCCGGCTACAGATTCCAGAGCAGTACCCATTTATCAGACAACCTCATATGTCTTTAGAAATTCTCAGCATGCAGCAGATCGCTTCGGTCTGGCTGATGCAGGTAATATCTACGGCAGACTTACCAATTCCACACAGGAAGTATTTGAGAAAAGAATTGCAGCCCTCGAAGGTGGCTCCGCAGCGCTGGCAGTAGCATCAGGCGCAGCAGCAATTACTTACACCATTCAGGCACTGGCAGCAAATGGTGGTCATATTGTAGCCCAGAAGACTATTTATGGTGGCAGTTATAATCTGCTGGCACACACACTTACCCAGTACGGCATCTCCACCACATTTGTGGACGCACATAATCTCGATGAAGTAAAGGCAGCTGTCCAGGACAACACCAGAGCTATCTATCTGGAGACTCTGGGTAACCCCAATTCAGATATTCCGGATATCGATGCGATAGTAGCTATTGCTCATGAAAAAGGCCTTCCTGTGGTAGTTGATAATACTTTTGGCACACCATACCTTTTCAGACCTTTTGAGCATGGTGCAGACATCGTAGTACATTCTGCTACCAAGTTCATCGGCGGCCACGGCACTACCCTCGGCGGTATTATCGTAGAGTCAGGCAAATTTAACTGGAAGGCATCAGGAAAGTACCCGAATATCGCAGAGCCTAATCCCAGCTATCATGGTATCAGCTTCTATGACGCAGTAGGACCTGCAGCATTTGTAACATTTATCAGAGCTATTCTCCTTCGTGATACAGGCGCTTGCATTTCTCCATTCAACGCCTTCCTCCTGCTTCAGGGTACGGAAACACTTTCACTTCGTCTGGACAGACATGCTGAAAACACCAAGAAGGTAGTGGAATTCTTAAAGAATCATCCAAAGGTAGAAAAGGTAAATCATCCTTCTCTTCCTGATCATCCGGATCACGCTCTGTATGAGAAGTATTTCCCGAATGGCGGCGCCAGCATTTTCACCTTTGATATCAAGGGCGGACAGGAGGCTGCATGGAAATTTATCGACAATCTGGAGATTTTCTCTCTTCTGGCAAACGTTGTGGATGTGAAGAGCCTTGTAATTCATCCAGCCAGCACTACACATTCCCAGCTCACGGAAGAGGAACTCAAGGATCAGGGCATCAGCCACAGCACCATCAGACTGTCCATAGGTACTGAGCACATTGATGATATTATTGCTGATCTGGAGAAGGGCTTCGCTGCTATCTAAAATTAGATTGACAATTGAAGGATAAAGCGGTATATTTACATAGTAAACCTACCGAAGTAATAGGAAATGAGCCGAAGTAGATAATGCTTCGGCTTTTCTTTTGAGGCAACAACCTACTAAAAAGGTAGGGAAAAGAAGACTGGAAGGTATTGGCTATGAGTGAATGGATTTATTTGGACAATGCAGCGACCACAAGCGTGGCACCATCTGTGTATGAGGCGATGAAGCCTTATTTCGAGGAAATGTACGGTAACGCTGCAAGTATATACAGATTTGCGGGAAAGTCCAGAAAAGCAGTGGAGAATGCCCGTGAAACAGTGGCAAATTTTATAGGTGCGAAGCCCAACGAAATATATTTTACCGGTGGCGGCAGCGAGTCTGACAACTGGGCACTTAAGGGAATTGCGGAAGCGCTTAAAGAAAAGGGTAATCATATCATTACAACTAAGATCGAGCATCACGCCATTCTTCACACCTGTGAATATCTGGAAAAACATGGCTATGAAGTCACATATCTGGATGTGGATGAAAATGGTGTGGTAAGTCCTGAGGCTGTAAAAGCGGCCATCAGACCGACTACAATTCTGGTGTCTGTAATGTTTGCAAATAATGAGATAGGTACTATCGAGCCTATTAAGGAAATCGGTGCCATTACCAGAGAGAAGGGCATATATTTCCATACCGATGCGGTGCAGGCGTATGGTCACCTGCCGATCGATGTGAATGAATTGAATATCGACCTTTTATCTGCCAGCGGTCATAAAATAAACGGTCCCAAGGGCATAGGTATTATGTACATCAGAAATGGAGTGAAAATCGGTGCTTTTATTCACGGTGGTGCCCAGGAACGCTCCAGACGTGCAGGTACCCACAATACACCCGGCATCGTGGGCTTCGGAGCCGCTACAGCGCTTGCTGTGGAGCGCATGGAGCACAGATGTAGATATGAAACAGAGCTCAGAGACTATCTGATAGACCGTGTACTAAAGGAGGTGCCTTACACCAAGCTTAATGGACACAGGACCACCCGTCTTTCCAATAATGCCAATTTCAGCTTCAGATTTATCGAGGGTGAATCGCTTTTAATCATGCTGGATCAGAAGGGAATCTGCGGTTCCAGCGGTTCCGCATGTACTTCAGGATCTCTGGACCCGTCCCATGTGCTTCTGGCTATCGGCCTTCCTCATGAGATTGCACACGGTTCCCTGCGTCTTACTTTGTCAGAGGCCAATACAAAAGAGGAGATAGATAAGACGGTAGAGGCTATCAAGAGTGTGGTGGACAGATTAAGAAGCATGTCACCGCTGTACGAGGACTTCATCAAGGCGGAAAAAACAGTAACATCAGGCTGCGTAGCATGTACAAGAGAGGACAATTAAGATGAGCGAGATTATTGAATACAGCGAAAAAGTAATGGATCATTTTACAAATCCAAGAAATGTGGGAGAGATTGAAAACGCAAGTGGTGTAGGCACTGTAGGCAATGCCAAGTGCGGAGACATTATGCGTATTTATCTGGATATCGATGACAACGAGATTATCAGAGATGTAAAATTTAAGACCTTTGGATGCGGTGCGGCTGTGGCGACCAGCAGCATTGCTACCGAAATGATTATGGGTAAAACCGTGCAGGAGGCTTTGAAGCTTACCAATAAGGCTGTACAGGAGGCCTTGGGAGGGCTTCCCGCAGTAAAGATTCATTGCTCTTTGCTGGCGGAGGAAGCAGTGCATGCGGCTCTCTGGGATTATGCACAGAAAAAGGGAATTGTTATCGAGGGATTGAAGCCACCGGTAAATGATATCGAAGAGCGCGAAGATACCGAAGAATAGCGGAAAAATAGACTTTGACTAGGGCTTAGGCCCTAGTTTTTTCTTAAATAAAAATGAAGATTATAACATTATTTGTAACGGATTGCATATTGCAGAAAAAGATGCTAATCTCATTACTGTAGTGCGTTAATATGCTTTAATGGGAAAGCAGGCAAATATAAAGATTTGGGACAGGAGAGAAAAGATGGAGAAGGTAAAAAGCAAGAAAGTGTCTTTTGTAAAATCGCTTAAGACTAAAATGGCATTTATCATTGGGACACTGGTTATTATTGTATGCACAAGCATGGTTTTGGTAAGCAACAAGATGTCAGGCGATGCTTTGGAGCAGAAAAATAAGGATTATATATCCTCGGTTATTATGAATATTTCTTCCGGTGTTAATACCATTGAGCCGGAAGTAACCATAGCAGAAGCCTATGCTGATATGGCAAGCAACCTTAAAATCCTGGGAGTAAACTCATCATACGGATATATTGTGGGTAAGGATGGTAACATGATTTTCCATCCCACTGCTTCCAAAATCGGACAGCCTGTTGAAAATGAAGTAATCAAGGGTGTTGTAGCAGAAGTACAGGCCGGTAAGACACCCGGACTTACCATCACCACATATATGTATAACGGCGAAGAAAAACTGGCCGGTTACACAGTGGTAAGCGGAGGCAGAATCGTTGTTCTTACCTGTGACAAGAAAGAACTTGATGCGGTAAAAAGCAATATTTCCACACAGTTGATTGTAATCGAGGTAGTCACAGTTATTCTTTACAATATTCTGGGCTTCGTGGCTGCGAGCCTGCTTCTTGCAAAGCCTCTGGGCCACCTTACAGAGGTAATCGAAAAAACATCAAATCTTGATCTTACAGAAGATGATACTTATAAAAAGATAACTTCACGCGGTGATGAAATCGGTGTGATGGCAGGGGCAATTTTTGTACTTTGCGACAAACTTCGTGAAATGGTAGGCAAAATTAACGATGCCAGTGATTCAATCGTAGAAAATGTGGATGGCATTCGTGAGGGCGGCGAGCAGGTAAATGAGATGTGCTCCGATAACTCTGCCACCAGCCAGGAGCTGGCAGCCGGTATGGAAGAGACCTCAGCCACAACACTTGGAATTACAGATACTATCGGCGGCATCAACGAGCATGCTAACAGCATCATGAATATGGCACTTGACGGCGTTAAGACATCTGATGAGATTAAGGGAAGAGCAGAAGGCCTTAAGGAAAAGACCGTTCTGGCCACAAAGAATACTCTGGGCATGTATGAAGGCGTTAAGCGTAAGTCAAGTGAGGCTATCGAGGGCGCCAAGGCAGTGGAAAAGATCAATGCCATGACTGATACCATTATGGAAATTTCATCCCAGACAAGCCTGCTGGCTCTGAACGCTTCCATCGAGGCTGCAAGAGCAGGCGAGGCAGGACGTGGCTTTGCGGTTGTTGCTACTGAAATCGGTAATCTGGCAAATCAGACCTCCAAGACTGTTACAGAGATTGGTGAGATTGTAGAAGAAGTAAATGTTGCCGTGACCAAGATGGCAAGCTGCCTGGAGGAAACTTCATCCTTCCTTGAAAATACTGTAGTCAAGGAATTCGGTGAATTCGAAAGAGTGGGCATGCAGTACCAGGAAGATGCCGATCTCTTCAAGGGCAACATGACTGAAGTCAGCGACAGAATTAAGCATCTGACAGAGGCTATCGAGGATATTTCCCTGTCTATCCGCGCTATCAGCGACGTTGTAGGAGAGTCCTCAGAGGGTGTAACAGACATCGCTCATAAGACAATGGACATCGTTACAAAGACTCAGGGCAACTTCGAGATGATGGAGACCTGCAAGGGCAGCGTAGACACCTTGAAGGATATTGTAGGTCAGTTTGTACTGTAATTATTTTTGACAAGAGGGTGGTGCTTGGGATTCTGGGCACCACTTTTTTCACTTGATAAATTATAGTAAATGAAGTATAATATTAACGAAAATTTTGTTTTATTACAAAATAATTGGAAAAGAACAATAAAACTAAAGGAGATAGTATTATGACACTTGAACAGGCAAAGGAAAAACTTGTGAAGTATGGTCAGGAGCAGGTACTTAAGTATGCTGACAGCCTTACAGCTGCTGAACTTCAGGCATTGGTGGATCAGATTGAGGCTACAGATATGGATATTCTCGACAGCTGCCATCACATGGACGAAATCAATAAGCGTGGTGTAATCAGCCCACTTACCGCTATGGAACTTTCCGAAATTGAGGCTCACAAGGACAGCTTCACAGCTACCGGTATCGAGGCTATTAAGGCCGGCAAGGTAGGCGCCGTGCTTTTGGCAGGCGGTATGGGTACCAGACTTGGCTCTGACAATCCTAAGGGCATGTACAATGTAGGTATTACCCGCGAGCTTTATATTTTTGAATGTCTTGTTAATAACCTTTTGGACGTCGTTAAGCAGGCTGATGCCTGGGTACATCTTTTCGTAATGACCTCCGATAAAAATAACGATGCTACGGTAAACTTCATGAAGGAGCACGACTACTTTGGCTACAAGGCTGAGTATGTACACTTCTTCAAGCAGGAGATGGCAGTAGCTACAGACTACAACGGCAAGATTCTTCTGGAAGAAAAGAACAGAATGTCCTCTTCACCTAACGGTAACGGTGGCTGGTTCATTTCCCTTGAGAAGGCAGGCCTCCTTGACCTGGTTCATTCTGAGGGCATCGAGTGGATCAATGTTTTCGCAGTAGATAATGTTTGCCAGCGTATTGCAGACCCTGTTTTCGTAGGTGCTACTATTGAGAAAAAGTGCGTAGTAGGTGCCAAGGTGGTTCGTAAGGCTGCTCCCGATGAAAAGGTAGGCGCTATGTGCTTGGAGGATGGCAGACCTTCCATCGTAGAGTACTACGATATGACTCCTGAGCTTATGGACGCTAAGAATGAGAAGGGCGAGCCTGCGTATAACTTCGGCGTAATCCTTAACTACCTCTTCTTCGTACCTGATCTGGAGAAGATGATGGCAGACCTGCCACTTCACATCGTAGAGAAGAAGATTCCTTACCTGAATGAGAATGGCGAGCTGGTTAAGCCTGAGAGCCCTAACGGCTACAAGTACGAGAGCCTGGTTCTGGATATGATTCACCAGCTTGACTCCTGCCTGCCCTTCGAGGTAGTACGTGAGCGTGAGTTTGCACCTATCAAGAATAAGACCGGTGTTGACTCTGTAGAGAGCGCAAGAGAGCTTCTCAAGAAGAACGGCGTTGTACTGTAATAAAATGATTTTATAAACCAGGACAAATATATGTGTACCCTCTTTACCTGAGGCGCACCATTAAAAGTTATTTTTATTAGGATTAACTTTTGTGGCGGTTCCAGGTAGAGAGGGTATTTTTTGAATGTATAACCTAATTCTAAATAAATTATAACAAGTTTTAAAAAGGCTTGACAACATTAACGGCATGTAGTACTATAGTCCCGACTTCGGGACTATAGTCCCAGTTACAAAAACGACGGAATATTAATAGCATGCAAAAAGGAGAACAAAATGATGACTTGGACTAAGCCAAATGTTGAGGAATTGAATTTAAAGAAGACTGCTGAAATTACAGGTATGTATGAGACTATGGTGGGACAGGTTTGCCCCGGCTGTGGTAAGGAATGGACCGGTAAAAATATTAGCTCCGCTCACAAGGGAAATTGTAAATACGTAGGTATGGGGCCTGATCAGTGGGATGCAGAAGGCGGCAACAGCTGATCGATAGGTTTTGAATTCAATGTTTTTATGGAAGGGCTGATTATGCGGCCCTTTTTTGTGTTTGGGGAAGTTGGGAAAATATTAGATAAACAAATAATAAAGTGGTGGTTAAGGTTGTATTAAATCAATGCTGGTGACATTGACATAAAAGAGAATGGATAGTACCATGGTCCTAAATTAGAGCGAATATACAATTTTCTAGAGGAGGAAATTATGAAAAATTGGAATACACCTGATGTTACAGAATTAAAGGTTAGCGCTACAGCAGATATTAAGCCAAATTGCGAAGGCATTGGCAATGGAACTTGTACAGATTGGGCCAGTGGATCCGCAGGCGGTAAGAGACCTCCATGCCCTTATAACGGTGGTTACTGCAAGAGAAAAGCAGTAGAGGATGGCGTATTTGATAGCGACGAGGGTGATATTAGCTAAAAAGGAGATTATAAGGACGCTAAGCCGTGATAATTCACGCTGTCGCGTGAAGGCTTAGCTTTTCAAACCCCTATCGGAGTTCTCCATTTTTCACTTCGTTCAAAAAGGAGAGAATATGAAAATTTGGATTAATCCTGACTTAGTGTCAATGGACATAGAAGATACCCAAGGCGATATTAAGGGCAACAATGGTAATAATGGGAATATCGGAAGTAATGGCAATAACACTGCCACTTATGAGGAATGCCCATTCTGTCATAAAATTTGGACAGGTAATCCAAAGGAATCGGCCCATAAGGGGTGGTGCCCCTTTGATAACCCTGAGGGTGTTTTTGACGAAGGTCTGGGAAGTTGAGAAGAGACCCGGAATAAAGTATTTTTTATCATATCCCAAAAGTCGAGCAGCTACCCACTGCTCGATTTTTTATGCTTATGGGGAGGACCGCACGAAGTGGGGAGGGACCCCATAAGATATGCTTATGGGGAATAACTGCATAAGAAATTTTTCTTTATATTTTTTTCTATATTTGATAGAATACAAGAAAAGAAAGAAAAAGTGAAAGAGGTATCAAGAGAAAATGAAGAAAAAGAAATTCCTGTACTATGCCGGTTGCGTAGCGATTATTTTGCTTTACTGGCTGTTTTTTATAGGACCGCTTAAGGGAGTTACAGACTCTATCTTCGGCTCGGATGAAAGTACTCCTACTCCTACTGAGATAGTGAGTGTTACGGATACACCGGCTATAAGTGAGCCTTCTTCGCCTACGGATACTCCGATGGCCCAGCCCACTGATGCCGCGAAGCCTACAAATACGGTAAAGCCCACAGATACTCCTAAGCCTACCGCTACCCCGAAGCCGACCAATACGCCTACACCTACTGAGAAGCCGGCACCTACCAAGATTGCTGAAAACGGCACTTATACTTCGAAAAATGAGGTGGCATTATATATTTATACCTATAAGAAGCTTCCTTCCAATTACATCACGAAAAAGGAAGCTGAAGCCCTGGGCTGGAAGAGTGGGAATAATTCATCTCTGGACAAGGTAGCTCCCGGAAAGAGTATAGGTGGCGACAGCTTCGGAAATTACGAAAAACTCCTGCCTACCAAGAGCGGCAGAAAATACTATGAGTGCGATATTGACTATAAGTCGGGAAATCGTAATTCGAAGCGAATAATTTATTCAAATGACGGTCTTATATATTACACGGACGACCATTATGAGACCTTTACTTTATTGTATGGCAATCCCTGATGGGACGAGGTGAAGTGTTGAAGATAGTGATTCTAAACGCAAATAAAATTACCGATAAGGCTTTGATGTATGAAGCTTTCAGAGCGAATCTGGATTACCCGGCAGACTATGGGGAAAATCTGGATGCTCTTCACGATTTTCTTACAGAGCCCAATAAAAAGACCAAGGTTATCTTTAAAAATTTGAATCAAAATGAGAGCCCGCTGAATGCAGCATATGAAGTGTTCAGTGATGCTTCCGCTGACAGCAGCTGGCTTAAAATACAGGTGGAGGAATAAAATCCACTCTTATGAAGGCGTGAAATGATAAGGAATTTGATTTTTAGTCTGAATGCCACCATGCCGATTTTTTTCATGATGGTAATAGGTTATATTCTAAAAAGAATGAAATGGCTGGAGGATAAAACCGTAGCGGTTATTAACAAGCTGGTGTTCAAGATTTTTCTTCCGGCGCTCTTGGTGGCAGATTTGGTGGAGCAGGATTTCTACTCTATTTGGGACACCAAGTTTGTGGTCTTTTGCTTTCTGGCCACCGTATTAAGTATAGCCATATCTACAGGCATTGCTATGCTTAATCCCCATAAGGAAGACAGAGGCGAGATGATTCAGGGCTCTTACAGAAGTGCTGCGGCGACCTTAGGCATAGCCTACATGACCAATATTTATGATAACGCGGCTATGGTAAGCCTTATGATTATTGGCTCAGTGCCACTTTACAATGTGGCAGCGGTGCTGATTTTGTCTCTTACTTCACCGGATAATGAGAAGGCGGGGAGCAGGACGGCGGTACTTAAAAAGAGCCTTATCAACACAGCGAAGAACCCTATTATCCTTGGAATTCTTGTGGGGCTTATCTGGGCGCTTTTACCTATACCGAGGCCCGTAATGGTGATGAAGACCATCACCTATCTGGGCAATGTGGCATCACCTTTGGCTCTCATCGGCTTAGGTGCTTCCTTTGAATTCAGGAATGTCCGGGAGAAGCGAGGACCCATAGTAACTGTAGTACTTAGCAAACTTTTCCTTTTCTGTATGCTTTTCCTGCCGGTAGCGGTGATGATGGGCTACAGAGACGAAAAACTGGTGGCTGCCCTCATTATGCTTGGCTCGGCCACTACCAGCAGCAGTTTTATTATGGCTCAGAACATGGGGCATTCAGGTAAAATCAGCAGCAGTGCGGTCATGCTTACTACGCTTTTGGCATCATTTTCCATGACTTTCTGGCTCTTTGTGCTGAAAAGCATGGGATATATTTAGTAAAAGATAAAAATTCAACAAACCGGTAAAACTTTATTAAAACCCCAGACTGATACGTAAATAAAGGACAAGACTATGAGCGGAATATACGGCTACATAAAGAACAAAAATTTATCAGAAAGCAAAATGCCGAATCTTGAGAGACTTGGATTGTGGAATAAGGCTTATGGTCAAAACGGCCACTTTGAAAAAAGCGGAGAAGATTATTTGCTGGGGTGCTATACCGAAAAACTCCATAGCGAAGCGGCTTGTCCTGAGGATTTATTTTTGAGGGGCAGCAAAATATGGACTATAGACGCTGTTCTTTACAATCGTGATCAGATATGCGAACTGCTGGGCAATGCAGAGATGGCAGACATCAGGAAGATATCCGACGAAAAACTAATTATTAATCTGATTGAAAAAAGTGGCTTCGAGGCCCTTAAGGAGGTTAATGGTGACTTCGCAGGTGTAGTCTATGATACTGCAGCCGGTTCTGTGACCATGTTCAGAGATCACATGGGAATCAGACCACTGTACTACTACGTTTCAGACGAATGCCTATGCTTTTCGACAGACCTTAGAGGCGTATTGGCGGTGGAAAATGTGAACACCCGCATAAATGAAGAGTGGGCATATCGTGCCTATTTTCACATGATTGCTTATACATCAACTTCTACGGAATATAAGTATATTTATTGTGTCCGCCCGGCCAGTGAAATAACGATAGCATTTACTGAGAGCCCTGTAAAAAATAAATATTTAAGCAGAGAATTTCATGCCAAAGAATTTGATTATGAAGTGGAGGACACTCAGAGAAATTACTGGAAGTCCATTACGCGTGCCAAGATTACCGAAAAAAAGTACTGGTATCTGGGGGAAAAGAAAATCAGGTATAAAACCGAAGATGAGTATTGCAAGGAAATGAGGAGGCTTATTGAAGATTCAATAAGGCGTAGACTCGGTGCTTTTGACGGAATCGCAGGAGCGGAATTTTCTGGTGGATTGGATTCATCCCTCATAAGTATATTGATAAAGCAAATGGGGAGAGAATGCATATATTGCTCCTGGTCTAATGACCCCAAGGAACAGCCACTTGTGGAAGAAGATGAAAGAAGAACGATTCTTGAGATTTGTGAACGCTTCGGCATACAGTGTAAATTTTTATCAAAAGATGTAGATTACCGAAAATTTACGAAGTTACATGAAAGATATTCTGAAGTACTGGATGTTAATACAGATGAGATGCCGCTGGATAAGTATGCCTACTGGCCAATGCTTAATACTACACATCTTCTTAATTCGGCCACTTATATATCTAATGGCGGGGGCAAAGTGGTGTTCACAGGCCACGGTGGAGATGAAGGAGTTAGTCACAGGCCTAATGCGTATGAACTTATTTACCATAGGGAAATAGGTAATTACATAGGCTTTTATCATGACACCTATCCAAGCAAGCATTTGAACGGTATAATGTCTGTAGCAAAGGCTGTAAAGGCATATCTTAAATACAAGAAGTCGCTTGCAAAGGCAAAAAAAGAACTGGAGAAGAAGAGAAGTTACAAATCAGATATCTGGCAAGTGGCAGAAAAGGACTTCCTGCAAAAGGGAAGGAGCATCAAGGATATTCCTTTTACCTTCGCACATGATGTAGTTAAGTATATACTTAGAAATGGCTCCAGAAACAGAATGGACTGTGTAGCGGTCTATGGCGCCTACTGCGGAGTGAGATATATGTTCCCTTATCTGGATTACAGAGTGATTGACTATGCAGTGTCTATCGAGAGAGGCATGTATTTAAGACATGGGACTAATCGTTATGTTCTTAAGAATGCTTTTAGGGATATTCTTCCTGACAGTCTCCTTGGGAATATTAATAAATTTGATCCCAGCTTTAAAGGACTATATTACGAACAGATTTCTTTCGATGAACAGGTGGAGGTAGTCAAGAAGCGTGTTCTCGAATTTATAGACCGATATGGCTGCTGTGATGTGGAAGGATTGTTTAACTTAAGAGAAATTCTGGAGGAAATTAATTCGAAAAATATCACGGCAGAGAATTTCGGTGAATTGACTACAAAACTTGAAATAGCCTTAAATACAGCCAGAGTTCAGGTGATTCCTGACAGGTCAAAAGGTATATGGCGGGATGGAAAATGAATATGATTTCATAAAAAGATACAAAAATGTTAGGATTCTTGATTATTATTAACTGCTAATGTATAATCCACTTAACAATTTACTAAAAACTAGTTATACGGAGGTATTTAAAATGAAGACATGGAATAGCCCAGTTGTTGATGAGTTAACAGTTGCTAGCACAGAGGAGTCTGGTAATACACCTACTGCATCTGATAAAAATTATAAGGCGAAGACAAATCAGTGTGAGTGCACGCACAACACAAATTTTGCATTTTCAAGAGAGCACTTTGAGTCGGATACACACACTCCATCCTGATTAGGACAATTCAACTAACTATTTAAAAAACGCCTGCATAAGCAGGCGTCAGACTGTAGACAAACCCAGTGGCTCGCGCCACTGGGTTTGCTTAGTTTTACAACCCCCAAAAGTGGCTTGAAGCCTTGATTTTACTGGCTTTAAGCCACTTTTTTTGATATAATTATCTTATCAAAAAACAGGTAGGATAACCTCTATGATGTCTCG
>JAZUHR010000146.1:0-3328 GCA_045641825.1 Lachnospiraceae bacterium | reverse complement strand
GAGCTTTACAATGCGGTAGGCAAGGCTGCCATGAACGATCTGGGCTATGATTTTGCCGATAAGGCCAAGGAGGCCAGGGGCAAGCGCGTGGCTTACCTGTCTGCTGAATTCCTGATCGGTCGTATGACCTATAATAACCTTCTGAATATGGGGTTACTGGGCAGCTATACAGAACTTATGGACGAGTACAAGAGAAATACCAGAGAGCTGGAGGATATCGAGGATCCTGCTCTGGGTAACGGCGGTCTCGGCAGACTTGCGGCATGCTTTCTGGATTCCGGTGCCACCAACGGCATCAATCTGAACGGCTATGGTATCCGCTACAAGTATGGCCTTTTCAAGCAGTCCTTCAAGGACGGCTTCCAGGCTGAGGAGCCTGATGACTGGACCAAATACGGTGACCCCTGGTCCATTCGTCACGACGAAGACAAGGTAGTGGTTAATTTCAAGGATTCCGCAGTATATGCAGTACCCTACGATATGCCTGTAATCAGCTACGGTGGCAAGAAAGTCAATATGCTGAGACTCTGGCAGGCTGAGCCTGTTGAGGAGTTCAAGTTCGATCTTTTTAACGATCAGGAGTACACCAAGGAGGCTGCTGACAGAACAAACGCTTACGCTATTTCCGCAGTGCTTTACCCCAATGACTCCACCAGGAACGGTAAGATGCTCAGACTTAAGCAGCAGTACTTTTTCTCCAGTGCTTCCCTTAAGGACATGATTCGTACCTTCAAGAAGGAGAATGGTGACAATTTCGCCAAATTCCCTGAAAAGTACGCTATCCAGCTGAATGATACCCATCCTACCATCGCTATTCCTGAATTTATAAGAATTCTGGTGGAGGAAGAGGGACTTACCTTCTCCAAGGCCTTCCGTATCGCCAGAAAGACCTTTGCCTACACCAATCATACCATTATGGCAGAAGCTCTGGAAAAGTGGGATGTGAAGTTCCTGAAGGCTCTTATTCCTGAGGTCTATAAGTATATCGCCGCTATTCAGAGACAGCTCGTCCGCGAGCTTAAAAAGACTGAAACCAAGGGCTTCGATCCTGCTCAGTACAATATTATCGATGGCAATCTGGTACACATGGCACGTATGGCTATTTTCGCATCCCATTCTACCAACGGTGTGGCTGCCATCCATACGGAAATCCTGAAAAATGACGCTCTGAAGGAGTGGTATGCGATCTACCCTGAGCGTTTCAACAATAAGACAAATGGTATTACCCAGCGTAGATGGCTGGCTCTCTGCAATATGGAGCTGTCCGGCTTCATCACAGAGAATATCGGTGCTGACTGGGTGACAGATCTGACCAAGCTGAAGAAGCTGGAGACCCTGGCTGCTGATAGTGAAAAAATCAAGCAGTTCAACGAGATTAAGGCTATCAAGAAGCAGCAGCTCTCCGAGTATATCGAGGCCAAGGAGGGCACCAAGATCGATCCTTCCTTTATCTACGACATTCAGATTAAGAGACTTCACGAGTATAAGAGACAGCTCTTGAATGCTTTCTCCATTCTGGATATTTACTTTGGCCTTAAGGACGGCTCCATCAAGGATTTCCGGCCTATGTGCTTTATCTTCGGTGCCAAGGCGGCTCCGGGGTATTTTAGAGCCAAGGGCATCATTAAATTCATCAATGAGATAGCAAAGCTTATCGACAGTGACCCTGAGGTATCCAAGTACCTCAAGGTGGTATTCGTGCAGAACTACAACGTGTCCTACGCAGAGCGTCTGGTAACAGCAGCAGATATCTCCGAGCAGATTTCCACAGCAGGTACGGAAGCCTCCGGTACAGGTAACATGAAGCTTATGCTGAACGGCGCCGTAACACTGGGTACCTATGACGGTGCCAATGTGGAGATAGTAGAGGAAGCAGGCGAAGAGAATAACTACATCTTCGGTAAGCGCGTGGAGGAAATCGAGGAGCTTAAGAAAAATAACTACTGCTCCAAGGATATCTACAAGAAGAACAAGCGCTTAAAGAGAGTGGTAGACACTCTGGTAGACGGCACCTTCTCAGACGGCGGTACAGGCATGTTTAAGGAGCTCTACGATTCTCTTCTGGAGGGCGCTTCCTGGCACAAGCCGGACCACTACTTCATTTTCGCTGACTTCGACTCATACGTAGAGGCAAAGCTTCGTGCAAATCGCGACTATGCAGACAGAGAAGCCTTCGGCAGAAAGGCACTTATCAATGTTGCCAATGCCGGTAAATTCTCCTCCGACCGTACCATCAAGAATTACACAGATGAAATCTGGATGAAAAAGTAAAACAATGCATAAAACAAGCGTCCTCCTCCGATGGGGGATGCTTGTTTTTTTCTTGACAAAAACGGCCCGCGGGCATAAGATATACTATGTATAACTATATTCGGATTACTATATACGTAAGGAGATTTTATATATGGCAAATGAGAAAAAATTAGTCGAAGAAATCACCTCCATGGAGGTGGATTTTGCCCAGTGGTATACCGACGTTGTTAAGAAGGCAGAGCTGATCGATTACTCATCGGTAAAGGGCTGCATGATTATTAAGCCGGATGGCTACGCTATCTGGGAGAATATTCAGAAGGAACTGGATGCCAGATTCAAGGCTACAGGCGTACAGAATGTGTATATGCCTATGTTTATTCCTGAGAGCCTCCTGGAAAAGGAAAAGGATCACGTAGAGGGCTTTGCACCTGAGGTGGCATGGGTAACTCACGGTGGTCTCCAGCCTCTGCAGGAGAGACTTTGCGTACGTCCTACTTCCGAGACACTTTTCTGTGATTTTTACAAGAATCTTATTCAGTCCTACAGAGATTTACCTAAGGTGTACAACCAGTGGTGTTCTGTAGTACGTTGGGAAAAGGAGACCAGACCTTTCCTTCGTTCCCGTGAATTCCTGTGGCAGGAGGGACACACCATCCATGCTACAGCAGAAGAGGCAGAGGAGCGTACAGTACAGATGCTGAACCTCTATGCTGACTTCTGTGAGGAAGTGCTGGCTATGCCGGTTATTCGCGGTCAGAAGACAGAGAAGGAGAAATTCGCAGGTGCTGAAGCTACCTACACCATCGAGGCCCTTATGCACGACGGCAAGGCTCTGCAGTCCGGTACCTCCCACAATTTCGGCAATGGCTTCGCCAAGGCTTTTGACATTCAGTATACAGACAGGGAAAATCACCTCCAGTACTGCTACCAGACATCCTGGGGCATGACCACACGTCTTATCGGTGCCATCATCATGGTACACGGTGACGATTCGGGTCTGGTGCTTCCTCCACGTGTAGCTCCTACACAGGTATGCGTAATTCCTATTATGCAGAAAAAGGAAGGCGTTATGGAG
>JAZUHR010000145.1:0-11541 GCA_045641825.1 Lachnospiraceae bacterium | reverse complement strand
AAATGAGCCAGTATCCTTTTGCTTACAAGCAGGATTGGCGCACAGATGTTCTCAAGGACGAGAAGGGTGATGCATATAAGTTCTATATGACCAAGGGCACACACACCATTCGTATGGAAGTAGTGCTGGGTGACTTTGCCGATATCGTAGGTGAAGTTGAAGATGCCGTACAGAAGTTAAATGCTATCTACAGAGAGATCATTAAGATTACAGGTGTTGCTCCTGATACATATCGTGACTATCAGATTCAGAACTCTCTTCCAAATCTTACAGGAGAGATTAAAGAAGCAAAGGCTCTGCTTGATGATGCTCTGGCCAAGCTGGATGTGGTAGCAGGTAAGAACTCAGATAAAAAGACAGTTCTTAAGACTATGTCAGATCAGCTGGAAAAGCTTATTAAGGATAATGACTATGTAGTACGTGTTATGGGTACCTTCAAGAGCAATATCCGTGCTACAGGTAACTGGGTACTTAATGTAGTTTCTCAGCCTCTGGCTCTGGACTCCATTACAGTTTACTCACCTGATGAAAAATCAGGCTATAAAAATGCTAATTTCTTCGTGAAGTTTATCCACGAAATTAAGAGACTTTTCTACTCCTTCATCATTGACTACAACCAGATCGGTAACGTATCTACCGACAAGGATGCCAAGGCTATCACACTTTGGGTAGGTTCAGGTCGTGACCAGGCAAATGTAATTAAGTCCCTTATCGATAAAAAGTTTACTTCAGAGACAGGAATTTCAGTAAACGTTCAGCTGGTAGATATGAATACTCTGCTGAAGGCAACTCTCGTAGGTCAAGGTCCTGACGTGGCTATTCAGGTAGCTGCTACAGGTATGGCAGCCGGTGTTGTACTTGGTTCCGGTAACGATACTCCTGTAAACTACGGTATCAGAGGCGCAGTACTTGATATTTCCAAGTTCCCTGATTATGAGAAGGTACTGGAGAGCTTCCCTAAGGCTTCTTATACACAGTTTATCTACGATGGTCATCAGTACGCATTGCCTGATACTCTTACCTTCCCTGTAATGTTCTATCGTAAGGACATTCTGGCAGAAATCGGTATGGAAGTACCTGAGACATGGGATGATGTTAAGGTAGCCATGACAAAGCTGGCCAAGAACCAGATGGAATTCGGTATGCATCCGACAGAGCAGCTTTTCGCAAGTCTTCTCTACCAGAATGGCGGTAAGTACTACAATGATGACGGTACTGCCTGCAATCTGGACAGCGATACAGCTATTACAGTATTCAAGCTTTTCTGTAACTACTATACAGACTACAAGCTGGACCGTGAGACCTCCGTTGAAGTGCGTTTCCGTACCGGTGAGTGTCCTATCATTATCGCTGACTACAGTGACTACAACAACTTCGCGGTATCCGCTCCCGATATTGCAGGACTCTGGTCCTTCACTACCATTCCGGGTACAGTAAAGGAAGACGGCACAGTAGATCACACCGTAGCTTCCACAGGTCTGGCATCCATGATTATGAATGATACAGAATATCCTGAGGAGTCCTGGGAATTCTTAAAGTGGTGGACAAGTGCTGAAATCCAGACAGATTACGGCCGTGAGATGGAGAGCCTTATGGGCTCCTCCGCACGAGTTCCTACAGCGAACTACGAAGCCTTCTCCAACATGGCTTGGCCTATTGCAGACTTTAACGCACTTAAGGAATCAATGCAGTGGGTACGCGGTATCGATCAGGTACCCGGTGGTTACATCACCTGGAGAAACGTAAACAACGCTTTCTATTCAGTTGTTACAAATACAGATACATCTTCTCCAAGAGAGGAATTGATGGATCAGGTTATCTACATCAACGCAGAGATTACATACAAGCTTGAAGAACTTGGATTCAAGAAGAAATAAGGAAGGAGAGAGACATGGCTAAGAAAAACAATACTGAAAATATGACTTCAGCATACATCATTGCGTCTCAGCAGAATAAGCTCTCCTACCGTATCAAGAAGAGTCGTGCAAGCTACGCTATGCTGGCCCCCTTCTTCATTATCTTCTTCGTATATTCGGTAGTGCCAATCATCATGAGTATTGCACTGAGCTTTACTTACTATGATATGCTTCAGTTCCCTTCCTTCATTGGTTGGAAGAACTACGTAAAGCTTTTCCTGGAAGACGAAATCTTCCTGAAGTCACTTAAAAATACCTTGATCCTTGCATTTGTAACAGGTCCTGTTTCTTACTTCATGTGCCTGCTTTTTGCCTGGATTATCAACGAGTTCAAGGGTTGGCTCAGAGCCTTCCTGACACTGATTTTCTACGCTCCATCTATTTGTGGTAATGCCTTCTACGTATGGCAGCTCATCCTTACCGGTGACAGATACGGTTACCTGAACGGTATCCTCTTGAAGCTTGGCATTCTGGATGAAGCAGTACAGTGGATGAAGACAGAGCAGTACGTACTTCCTATTCTTATCGTAGTACAGCTCTGGTTGTCACTGGGTACCGGCTTCCTTTCCTTTATCGCAGGTCTCCAGACAGTCGACAAGACCCTGTACGAGGCAGCAGCTCTGGACGGTATCAAGAACCGTTGGCAGGAACTTTGGTACGTTACCCTTCCTTCCATGAAGCCACAGCTTATGTTCGGTGCGGTAATGCAGATTACCACATCCTTCGCAATCGGTGATGTTTCCATCGGTCTGGCAGGTAACCCTTCCGTTAACTACTCCGGTGCAACAGTACTTACTCACCTTTTGGACTACTCAAACGTACGTTTTGATATGGGTTATGCATCCGCTATCGCTACAGTTCTTTTCTTACTGATGATCGGATCCAACCTTATCGTTAAAAAATTACTCGGGAGGATCGGTGCATAATGGCAAAGAAGAAAAAGAAAAAGACCGGCAAGATCCTTGGTTTTATCCCGAGACCGGAAAGAAAGCTGAATCGTTCAGCAGCCGGAAATACCTTACTTTTCATATTCATGGCAATCTGCGGTGTGGCTATGGCTATCCCGCTTGTAATGATTATCAACAATGCGCTGAAGCCACTGGATGAACTTTTCCAGTATCCTCCACGTATTTTCGTTAGAAACCCTACTCTTGAGAACTTCTCAGACCTTTTCGTTCTGATGAACGATACCTGGGTACCATTCTCCAGATACATGCTGAACACCGTTATTATTACCGGTGGCGGTATGATAGGACACGTAGTTATAGCTTCCCTGGCAGCTTATCCTCTGGCTAAGCATGATTTCCCGGGTAAGAATATACTTTTCCAGATGACAGTACTTTCCATGATGTTCTCATGGCAAGTTACACAGAATCCACAGTACATGATTACATCATGGCTGCACATCAACAATACCTACTGGGCACTGATTATTCAGGCCTGCGGTTATGGTATGGGTCTCTACCTTATGAAGCAGTTCATGGAGCAGATTCCTGACTCACTTATCGAGTCAGCAAGACTGGACGGTGCAGGCGAGTGGAAGATTTTCTGGACTATCGTAATGCCAAACGTTAAGCCGGCATGGCTGACACTGGCTATCTTCCAGTTCCAGCAGATGTGGGGACAGACAGGTAGCACATATCTTCGTGACGAGGAACTTAAGCCTATGCAGTACGCTCTGCAGCAGATAGCAGCAGGTGGTGTGGCGAGAGCAGGCGCAGGTGCAGCAGTTACCTTCCTGGTAGCAGCAGTGCCGATTACCTTCTTCCTCATTTGTCAGAGAAACATTCTCGAAACAATGACCACATCAGGTATGAAAGACTAAGGAGGACAGCATGAAAAATAATAAAATCAAGCTTGCCTTCAGAGTATTAAGCGTACTGCTTATGATGACTTTGATCATTGAGACGGCAGGCATTACCAAAGCTTTTGCAGCCAACACAGAAGAGCCCTATGACTCTTACAATTACGATTACTGGGGATATATCCACTATACCCCTTCACCCTATACCACTGAGAGAGTTATTAACGGTGAGTCTTTGACATTTAACGGTGAGAATCTTGGACCATTCGATGAGCCCGAAGATTTCTGCAAGGACGCTGCCGGTAATCTCTACATTGCAGATACAGGCAACAACCGTATCGTGGTTATGGACCCCGAAGTAAAGAACGTTATCCGTGTAATCACAGGTTACACCGTAAACGGCGAAGAGAAGAAATTCAATCAGCCCTACGGTATCTGCGTTTCCGCTAAAAATCAGCTTTATATCTGCGATTCCGGCAATAAGAAAATCGTTGTTCTTGATAACGATACACTTGAGTACGTAAAGGTGGTCGAGAAGCCCCGTTCAGAGAGCTTGGACGAGAATTTCGTATTTACTCCTCTTAAGGTGGCTGTTGACTACGCAGACAGAGTTTACTGTATAGCCAAGAACCAGTTCCAGGGCATCATGGTTTTTGAAGAAGATGGCTCCTTCGCTACTTTCTTCGGTACTATCGAGGTTAAGATTTCAGCCTGGGAAAAATTCTGGAAGAGACTGGCTACCAGAGAAGAGCGTTCTCACCAGAGACTCTTCATTCCTACAGAATTTACGGGTGTAGATATCGATCCGGACGGATTTGTATTTGCTACAAATATCGACTCTGAAGGTATTCAGGGCGTCAGACGTCTCAATCCATCAGGACAGGACGTTATTAAGAAGGGGGAAAATGCCAATGTCGGCGGTGACCTGAATACAGAAGGTAATTCCGACTATGCAGGACCTTCTCAGTTCGCAGATGTTGTATATCGTGATAACGGTATGTATTCTTGCGTAGACAAGAGAAGAGGCAGAATTTTCACCTATGACTACGAGGGTAATCTTCTTTATATCTTCGGCGGTCTCGGTACTCAGGCAGGTACACTCCTGATTCCGTCAGCCATTGAAGCAGTCGGAGACAGAATCGTAGTTCTTGACTCACAGAGAAGTCAGGTAGTTATTTATGCAGTTACTGAATACGGTGACCTTATCAACCGCGCGGTAGCTCTTCGTTACGACGGAGATGAGACAGAAGCGGTAGCCCTTTGGGAGCGAGTTCTGGAACTGGATGAGGACAACGAATTGGCCAATACCGGTATCGGTAAGGCATACCTGTCCGCAGGTGACTATAAACTGGCTATGAAGTACTTAAAGCTGGGTGTAAACAAGAATTATTACGCTATTGCATACAAGCGTTACAGAAATGCATGGCTGGTAGAATATGTCAGCTACTTCCTTACAGGAGCCGTAGTTATCATTGCCGGCATCATAATTTTCGTAAATGTCAGAAAGAGAAGAAAGGGGGCAAAAGAGTAAATGAGTAAAGATAAATGGTCATATATGTTCTATACTCTTGGGCACCCTATGGACGGTTTTTACTGGGTAAAAAGAAAGGACAGAGGCAGCGTTCCCATTGCAATCATAATGGTGGCACTTTTCTCCGTATCCTTTACCCTGAATCGACTTTTCGCAGGATTTATCGTAAATGAAGTGGACTACAGATCTGTAGACTCTCTGAAGGAACTTATGGGCATTCTTGCATGCTACCTGCTCCTTTGTGTCAGCAACTGGTCCATTACCTGTCTTATGAACGGTGAAGGCCGACTTAAGGATATTGCGGTGGCTATCGGTTACGGCACCTTCCCTATTACCATTTCCTTCATCGTAGCTACCATCGTAAGCCGTTTTCTGGCAGACGGTGAAGAGGCATTTTACGGCATTATACTTACCATTGGTATTGTTTGGGGCATTATGCTTATGCTGATCGGTATTATGCAGGTGCACAATTACTCATTGGGAAAAACACTGATTACACTGTTTTTGACCTTCATAGCACTGTTTATCCTGATTTTCCTGATACTCCTTTTAGCAAATCTTTTAGGCTCGGTTTTCAACTTCTTCAGAAGTATTTATACCGAAATAATTTTCTGGTAGGAGGCGCTTTATGAAGAAAGAAAAAAAGGCCAGAGAGCCAAAGGTAAAGATGCCTATGACAACAGGCAAGAAGATTCTCCTGGGAATTTTGGGAATTGCACTGCTTGCACTTGTTATCTACATCGCACAGTATCTTATCAGATATACTTTTTATAACAAATACAGAGACTATGTAAGTTCCTACGAGGTTGAGGAGGCTACAAAGTACAAGCCTCTTACCGACAGTGACTGCAAGGTGGAAGGCTTCGACCTGATTGCCGAGAATGAGTTCTTAAAACTTTATACTCAGCCATCAACAGGCTTCGTGGCTGTTTACGACAAGCGTGACGGCAATATCACTACTTCCAATCCTTTGAATGCGGATGAGGATACCATTGCCAATGACACAAACAAGGCAAAACTTAAATCCGCTTTCATTCTGGGTTATTACAACTCAGGTTATACTACCGGTGAATTCGATTCCTGGACTTATTCGGTACAGAAAAAAGGACTTACGATAGAAAGCCTTAAGAACGGTGTAAGATATACCTATGAGATAGGTGATATTACTAAGAAGACCAGTGAGACAGCCATCTACTTCTCAATTCCTCTGGAATACAGACTTGTAGGCGACGCAGTAGAGGTATCTATTCCTTCAAAGCTCATCAAGGAGGACGGTGCCGGATACGTTTACAGAGTACAGCTTCTGCAGTTCTTCGGAGCTCCATCCATAGCAGAAGACGGCTACTTTGTAGTACCGAATGCCAGTGGTTCACTTATCAATTTCAATAACGGTAAGACAACCTCTACCAATTTTACTCAGTATTATTACGGTCAGGATCCTCTCACAGCCAACCTTACCACACTTGAGAATACAGACACTTGCAGACTTGCCCTTTACGGTATCTGCCGTGAGGACAGATCAGTGCTGGTAACTGTGGAAAAGGGCGCATCTCTTGGTTTCCTGACAGCAGGTATCTCAGAGAAGTACTCCGAGAGAAACTACATTTACAACACATTCGTTCTTAGAAATACAGATAACTTAAAGAACTTCCAGGGTGGTTCCAAGGATACTATTGTTATGGAAGATGACTTCTATGACGTAAATATCTGCACCAGATATACTCTTCTTACCAAAGAGAATAAGGGATATGCAGGCCTTGCAAACTACTATCGTGACAGACTTATAAAGGACGGAACACTTACAAAACTTCAGAATGCATCAGACATTCCTTTTTACTATGACATTCTGGGTGGTGTTAAGGAGACAGCACATTTCCTTGGTACTCAGTACAATTCGGTTCATGCTATGACTACCTTCGACGAAGCTGCAAAGATTGTTGAAGAACTTTCAGCAGCAGGTATCAGCAATCAGGTAATGAATTTTGAGGGCTGGTTCAACGGTGGTTTTTATCATGACACTGCCAATAAGATTCGTGTAACACTGAAACTCGGCGGAAAGTCCGGTTTGGCCAAACTTAATAAGGCCATGGAAAAGGCAAACGGTCGACTTTCACTGGATGTACAATTCCTGAAGATGTCCAAGGATTCCAATTTCAACGGTACCATGGAGG
Source organism: Lachnospiraceae bacterium (assembly GCA_045641825.1). Taxonomy (GTDB): domain Bacteria; phylum Bacillota; class Clostridia; order Lachnospirales; family Lachnospiraceae; genus RGIG3528. The sequence goes on along the minus strand of JAZUHR010000145.1, from coordinate 4,119 downwards.
CTTCCCGCTACTATGGCGCCGGCTATACAGCTACTTTCGGTATGGTCAATCCTACTACTCTTCGTAATACTACCGGTCTGGGATACAGAGGCAACCTTTATGATGTTGTTTCACCGAAATTCCTTGTAAAGTATGCCGAGAGATTTGCAAAGAAGGTTGTAAAGATTGATTCCGATTCTCTTACATTAAGAGACCTGGGCAGTTACCTTTGCCCTGATAAGAAACGTACCAATATCATCGACAGAGAAGCAACAGAAGAAGTTATCCTGCATGAACTCAAGGTTCTTGAAGATACAGGTAAGAAACTTATTATGAATGAGTGTAATGATTACGCATTCGGTTATGCTTCAGATATTCTGAATGTGCCGATGTACGGTAACGACTTCTTCCTGACAGATGAGAATATTCCTCTTTACCAGATGATTATTCACGGTTCCATTAATTACTCATCAATCCTTTTGAACTACAATGATCTGGCAGATTACAGACCGATGATTTTAAAACTCATTGAGACAGGTACAGCACCTCACTATGTGTTCACATGGGAGGAGTCCTCAGCTATTAAGGATACAGCGCTTTCTTTCTACTACGCTACTACCTTTAAGACCTGGAAGGACGAGGCTCTGGATGTTTATGCCAAGACTAATGAAGTATTAAAGAATGTTTCGAATTCATTCATCGTAAATCATGAAATTCTTACTGATGAGGTAAGACGCGTGACATACGATAATGGAATAGTAATCCTTATCAACTATGGTAATACAAGTTTTACCGTAGATGGTGTAACAGTAGGCGCACTCAGTGCATGTGTGGAGGGCAGATAAATGGCTAAAAAGAAAAAAATGTCAATGGCTGCCAAGAAAGCAGTTCACGGATACCTGTTTATCCTGCCTTTCATCCTGGGTTTTGCGATTTTCTATGTTAAATCCCTTGCTCAGACCTTCGTATATGCATTTTCAGAGACATCTTTTTCGGCTATGACAGGTCTTCAAAGCAAATGGGTAGGATTTAAAAACTTTGTTTACATTTTTACCGAGCACGGTTCCTTTAAGCAGGAGATGGTTTCATCTCTGTCGGATATGCTGATAGATGTACCGCTTATCATTTTCTTCAGTTTGTTCATGGCTATGATGCTGAATCGTAAGTTCAAGGGCAGAAGTATTGTAAGAGCCATCTTCTTTTTACCGATTATTCTGGGTTCCGGTGCTATTGCAGCTGCTTTACAGCATGCTACATCCATGATGCAGGGTGGTCTTTCCACATCCATTACAGAGACTACAGGCATTCAGTCCGGAGTTCTGGCTTTTGACATTGATTACATTATCAATACCTTCAGAAATCTGGGTCTGAACCAGAAAATTCTGGGATATGTAGTATCTGCAGTTGCCAGAATTAATGATATTATCTCATCCTCCGGCGTACAGATTATCATCTTTATTGCAGCCTTGCAGTCCATTCCGGGCTCTATGTATGAGGTAGCCAAGATCGAAGGCGCTACAGGCTATGAGACTTTCTGGAAGGTAACCTTCCCTATGGTAATGCCACATATCATTACCAATATCGTTTACACAATCGTTGAAGCTTTCGCAGACAGTAAAGTAATCACTCTTGCAGAGAAAGAATACGGTTATGCGGGACTTCACTATGGTTACAGTATGGCTATCACCATTGTCAGTACGCTGATAACGGTAGCAATCCTTTTAGTAATCATCAAAATAATTCAGAAATTTACATTCTATTACACTTAAGGAGGGAAAACACATGGAAAAAGCAATTTCAGAAAAATCCGGTGTAATTACCGACCTTAAGGTAACACTGAAAGATCCTTACAAGAGAAACACTTTACTGAATAAAGTTAAAAATGTGCTTTTACTTATTCTTAATATTGCTATAATAGTAGGTGTATCTTACGTAATCATCGAGCCTGTCATCGGTATTATTGTAGGCTCCATCAAATCCACCAAGGATCTTATCAATCCTATGGTTTATGTATTACCTCATTATCCTACTTTGGAGAAGTACCATCTGGCTATTCTCAGAATGGACTACTTCAAGGTAATGGGAAAGAATCTGCTTTATGTAGGCGGTGTAACCTTGTTGCAGCTTTTCATCTGCTCAATGGTAGGCTACGGCTTTGCCAGATTTGAATTCCCTCTTAAAAAGATACTGTTCGGATGCGTAGTAGTAACAATTATTTTACCAACACATGCTATTATGTTTCCGCTGTATACATCATTTGCCATGTTTGATCCATTTGGCATAGTAAGCGCCATTACAGGCGGTTCCATGAACCTGCTTGGCTCACCCATACCGGTAATACTCATGAGTATTCTGGGATGCGGCGTAAGAAGCGGCCTGTATATTTACATTTTCAACCAATTCTTCCGAGGACTTCCAAAAGAAATCGAAGAAGCCGCAATGGTTGATGGTGCAGGTACATGGTACACTTACTTCAGGATCATGCTGGTGAATGCAATGCCTGCCGTTATCACTGTCACAGTATTTTCCATCGTATGGCAGTTCAACGACACCTTCTTTGCAAATCTCTTCCAGATAAGCCCTAACATTCTTATCAGTAAGCAGATTGCAACACTGCAGCACGTTATTGCCAATGTAGACAAGGTGCTGGATCCGGCCACTCAGCAGCTCTATGTAAATGCAGCTACTGTACTGGTTATCCTTCCTGTACTTATCATCTATATTGTCCTTCAGAAGCAGTTTGTTGAGGGCGTTGAGAGAAGCGGTATTGTAGGTTGATCTATTGGCGCAATGGCGCCTTAGAGGAGTTATGGACATTAGTCCGAAATTTAAAAAGGAGGAAAAAAGAGTGAAGAAACAGAAAGTTTTAGCTTTAGGTTTATCTCTCGTAATGGTGGTTTCCATGCTGGCAGCTTGCGGCAAAGACCAGCCCAAGGACGAACCCACCAACACAGAAGTCTCAATTGACTTCGAAGATTCAAAGAGTGGATTTGCTCTCGTAAAGACAGCCCCAAGAAAGGCTGATGAGTCTACTCTTTCCGTAAAGGACGTAAACGGAAGTAAGGTCCTTTACATGACAAATGAGCAGGGTGCTGATGAAATGTACCTTACTCTGGACATTGATGGTCTGCTGGGTGCAAACATCTCCAAACTTGCAAAGGTTGAGGTGTCCATCGGTGTTGACAGACCTGGTGTGACAAGATTCGCTGCTATCGCAGGTGAGGCTTTTGTTCATGCCGGTGCTTCAGCTGATACACTTGCAGAGACAAAGATTGGTGAATGGTCTGTATATTCAGCATCCAAGAACCCATCAACTTACACATTTGATGTAAGCGGTGTTACACTTACAGCCGGCGCTGATTCCTATCTTACTATCATGAAGAAAGAGGATACAGGCGCTACAAAGGGTAACGTTTTCATTGATAATGTAAGATTCCTTGACAAAGATGGCAAGCTCATCGAGTGCAACAAGGACGTTATCATGGAGCCTGTTGGCAACAAGTTCTTCAGAGTTGAAGAGGTCGATGTATCAAGTGGCGTAACATTTAAGGATGAGACAGTACCTGGTGAGTGGTCAAACGATTGTGATGTCCCTGCTGGTTTCTTCAAGGGTATGGAGGGCATGGCTGTTGATCTTACTATCAAGTACGACATCATTTCAGGTGGCGATGGCTACTGGCTGTGGTGCATCTGCGATCCTTCATGGAAGAAGCTTGGCGGTCTGACAGCAGATCAGGCATTTTCAAGTAACCTTGATAAGGTAAATGGTGAGGGCTACTTCACAATTGATTCTACAGCAAACGAGTTCACAATTACTCTTACACCTGAGATGGTAGAGATGATGAATACAAACGGTTTCTTCGGTCAGTCCTATCATGTAGATGTATATGAGCTTACAGCTAAGCCAGCCGGCGCTTCAGCAATCAAGGAGAAGGTTGAGGATGAACTTACAGGTTCCGATTGGGGCCAGGATGGTAAGATTCCTGTAGATGTACTTAAGAAGTTCGAAGGTCTTGATGTTACAGTAACTATGGTTTACACAGCAAAAGCAGGTGCAGATCAGTCTGTAGCAGCTCCTATGGATGCAAGCTGGGGCAAGATTTATGTAACAATTCCTGGTTCTATTAAGGGCCTTGAAGA
>JAZUHR010000144.1:0-4776 GCA_045641825.1 Lachnospiraceae bacterium | reverse complement strand
TACACCGGATTGCAAAATGGAGGGAGAGAAAATGACTGTTAAGCTTATACATACGGCAGATTTACACCTGGACAGTAGCATGACTTCCTACCTGCCCAGGGAGAAGGCTGCAGAGAGAAAGCAGGAGCTTCTGCTTTCATTTGAGAATATAGTGAATTTTGCTGTAGAGCACGAGATTTCCTGTATACTGATTTCCGGCGACCTCTTTGATAAGAAGGTGATCTCTGAGAAAAATATAAGATTCGTAGAGGGTATTATTAAGGGACACCCGGATATAGATTTCTATTATTTGAAGGGAAATCATGATTCTGAGGGCTTTACTGACAGAATAGAGGCTCTGTCCAATCTTTTTACCTTTGACTCAGACAAGTGGGAGAGGTACAAAATAGAGACTGAGGGTGAGAAGACAATATCCATATATGGGATCGAGCTTCCGGCAAACCATCAAGCAGAGATGCTGACAGCACTGCAGCCTGAAGAGAAGGATATAAATATTGTCATGCTGCATGGTCAGGAATACGATTATGCAGGCAAGGACAAGGAAGTGAGAATCGATATGCCCAGACTTCGGGGAAAGGCTATTGATTATCTGGCACTGGGCCATGTCCATGCACCTAAAATTGCCCGTCTGGATGCCAGGGGGGTATATTCCTATCCCGGCTGTCCTGAGGGCAGGGGCTTCGATGAGTGTGGGGCCAGAGGATTTAACGTGCTTACCGTTGACACCGTGACAGGCGATGTGTCCGTTGAATTTATAGAGAAGTCCATCCGAAAAGTCATGGACGTAAAGGCGGATATAAGTGATGCAAGAACCAGTCTGGAAGCATTGGAGAGAGTGGAAAGATTACTCGGAGAAAAATTAAATCAAAATCTAATTAGCTCTTCTGATATGCTTAAAATAAGGCTTTCCGGAGATATAGACCTGGATGCGGAAACTGATGCAGATTTAATCGAAAGGGAACTGCAAAGGGATTTCTATTACGTAAGGGTAGTGGACGAGACCGGACATTTGGTGGACTATAACGCTTATAGAAATGATAAATCCCTAAAGGGTGAATTTGTACGTCAGGTGGAAAAGGCAGACAATCTCTCTGATAAGGAAAAGGCAGAAATCATTCGTACCGGAATTTTACTTCTGGCCGGCAGGAAGGAGGAGGTATGAAATTATTAAGATGTCATGTGGATGCATTCGGTAAAATCAGTAATGCAGACTTTAGCTTTGAACCTGGGCTTAATATTATTTTACAGGGGAACGGCTGGGGAAAAAGCACTCTGGCAGCCTTCCTTCGGGTAATGCTGTACGGCTTTGAAGGTGAAGGCAAGAAGAACAATCTGGAAAATGAAAGAAGAAAGTACCGGCCCTGGGGGATGCCGATGTATGGGGGCAATCTTTCTTTTTCTGTAGGGGATAAGGAATATACGGTCTACAGAAGCTTTGGAAGTAAGGCCAAGGAAGACAGCTTCAGGCTGGTGGATATGGCCACCAATCTGGAGTCTAGGGACTACTCGGAGTATCTGGGTGAAGAAATTTTCCAGATAGATCAGGCTTCATTCAAGAGAACGGCCTTTATGGAGCAGCAGGACCTCGTGACCTTCGGTACAGATTCCATCTATGCCAAGCTATCCAATCTCTGCGAGGACACGGATGACATAAATAATTACGAGACTGTTAAGGAATTTCTGAATAAAAGTCTTAATAATCTGTCTCCCAACAGGGCTACGGGCAGCATAAATGCCCTGAATAAGGAAATAGCGGATATGAAGGTAAAGCTGGCCGTAACAGATCAGGTGGAAGGGGCCATGGACGAGCTTTCCAGACGCATAATGGATAAAAGGAACTCCGGGAAGGCTTTTTCATCTGAACTTAAAAATCTCAAGGATATGGAAGCAGACCTGATTAAGCTGGAGGGAAGAAGGGCAATCCTTAGGAAAAGAAAGGATTTGCAGGAAGAAAAGGAGCACCGGGAGGAAGGCTTAAGACTGGCTAAAGCGACAGTGCCTGATGCCATTCCTTCGGCAGAAATGATTGAAGAAGCGAAAAAAGATCTGCGCCATCTGAACAATATGGAATTGCAGCTGGCGGAAAACAGGGTGAGCGACGAGGATTTAAAGAGGATAAATGAGCTGGATGCTGTGTTTTCCAACGGTTTTCCCGAGGACAGTGAGATAGCTGAAGCAAATAATACTCTGACAGAGATGAATACCATTCAGAAAAAACTGGATGTGCTGGAAAGCGAATACTCGGAACTGCAGGATAATTACGCGAAGGAAATGCACGCCATGGGCCTAAGGCTTAAGAGAATTCACTTAAGACGCGTATACGGTGCAGTGATTTTCCTTTTGTATGTGGTAGCAGAAGCGGCCTTGTTCCTGAATCGCAGCAGAATTCCTACCAAGCTTTTTCCATATCTCATAGGAGGAGTATTCATTCTTGGCGCCCTTTCGCTGCTCATATTTTTCATAATTATTGAGGTGAGCTACAAGAAGGCTTCCGTCATGCCTAATTCAGAGAGCAGAGACCGGAAAGAGGCTGAGGTCTTAGATGCCGGAGGAATGGTGGAAAACAGGAGGAAAATCCTGAATGCTTTTTTCAATAAGTACGGGCAAAGCTGTGAGGCGGCCACCTATTCTATGGTCCTCATTAATATCGCAAGGGATAAAGCCGAGTATTTAAGGCTTTCCGACAAGGTGAGCTTTTCTGAAAAAAGCGGGCTGGTTACGGAGAAAAATGCAGCTATTGAGAGGCTGAACAGCTTTTTGAATTCCACAGGCATATATTTGACGGGAGATTTTGCGAACGACCTGCAGCATCTCACCATAGCCTGCAATGACATAAGAAATGCAGAGAAGGAATATATGAATGCTGTAGAGAAGCTGGAGGCCTTTGAAAAGGAAAATTCCGGTTATGAGGACTTTGCGGAGACCAAGGATCAGGATTTCCCTTATTCTCTTAGTGAAATTCGAGAAAAAATCGAAGGAATCGAGAGTAATCTCGCAGAAAATGACAGGCTATTAAAGCAGGAAGAAAGACGAAGGGAAGATCTGGCTGAGGAACTGGCTGAGCTGTCTGCCATGGCTTACGAGCTGGCCGAAAAGCAGGAGAAGCTGGCAGGACTTAAGGAGAAGTACAAGACCTATGAAAATACATTAGCTTTCCTGGAGAAGGCTCACGAAGAGCTGAATGCCACACTGTTAAGCCCTCTTTCAGATCGCTTCAGAGAGCATCTGGAGGAAATGGGCTATGCTGTATCCGGACAGGATACGGGCAAGGTCTATGTGGATAGTCATGCACAGGTGACTATCGAAGAAGCAGGTGACAGAAGAGAACTCAAGTTCTTCTCATCGGGTATCAAGGACCTGGTCAATGTGGCCATGAGAGTGGCACTTTTAGACAATATGTATGATAGTGAAAAGCCCTTTGTGATACTGGATGACCCCTTCGTGAATTTGGATGAAGGGAAAATGACCATAGCAAAAGACTTTTTGGATAAGCTTTCCGAAGACTATCAAATAGTGTATTTTACTTGCAGAAACAGGTTTGTTTAATCTAAATTTAATTTTAAAAAGAGGTATAAAATGAAGACAGGACTTATATTGGAAGGCGGTGGACTTCGTGGGATTTTCACCGTGGGCGTGCTGGATGTTTTCATGGAAAATAATATTGAATTTGACGGCGCAGTGGGTGTAAGCGCGGGAGCGGCCTTCGGCTGTAATATAAAGTCCGGACAGATAGGAAGAGCTCTCAGGTATAATATCAAGTACCGTAATGACAAGAGATACGCCAGCTTCCGGTCCCTACTTAAGACCGGCAATTTCTTCGGGGTGGATTTCTGCTATAATGAAATCCCCTATAAGCTGGATCCCATTGATTTTGAAAGTTATGAGAAAAATCCAATGGAATTTCATGTGGTGGCCACGGATATGGAGACCGGAGAAGCCGTATATAGGCAGGTGAACAAGATAGATCATGATGGCATGGAGTTCATCAGGGCGTCCGCTTCCATCCCGGGTATGTCCACGCCGGTACTGCTAGACGGAAGGAAACTCTCTGACGGTGGCACCGCGGATTCCATACCTCTTAAATACTTTGAGAGCGAAGGCTACGACAGAAATGTAGTGGTACTTACCCAGCCCTTCGGATATGTGAAGAAGCAAAATGCCATGATGCCCTATCTTCGTGTTGCCTTAAAGAAGTATCCGGGGCTTTTGAAGGCTCTGGATAAGAGGCCCGAGATGTATAATGAGGAACTCAAATATATCTTCGACAAAGAGAAATCCGGCGAGATTATAGTTATAAGACCTCCTAAAAAGGTTAAGCTGGTACCCGGCAAGTCTACGGAAGCTGACTATATGGCTGTCTACGAGATGGGAAGGAAGAGTGCCGGAATATATCTGGACAGAATCATCAAATTTTTGGAGAAATAGTTTTTTAGGACGGAAAAGAGGACTGAATGTTAAAAAGATTTATTGCTTACTACAAGCCGCACAAGCTGCTTTTTACACTTGATATGCTGGCATCACTTATGATTTCCCTGATAGGAATGGTCTACCCAATAGTTACAAGAAAGATGCTTAATGACTACATACCCAACAAGGTCTACAGAAGTGTAGTCATCGCAGGACTACTGGTACTTTTTCTCTATATAGTCAGAATGCTGCTTCGGTATTTCGTGCAGTATTACGGACACATTATCGGCACCAGAATGCAGGCGCAGATGCGTAGAGATATGTTTAATCACCTGCAGAAGCTCCCCTTTTAAGTCGGATCGTAGCCAT
>JAZUHR010000143.1:0-4103 GCA_045641825.1 Lachnospiraceae bacterium | reverse complement strand
GAAGCCTTGTAGATGCGCTTTATCATATCGCCACTAAAGCCTTTTTCCGCCAAAAACTCCTTAAATCTGAAGGGTGCCAGCACATTGCTTATATCAAAAACCACATTTTTAATCACGTCTCTTACCTCATGCCTTCTATAGTCTGGTCTCTACCTGTATGCCGACATCAGCCTTTTCCACCAAGCGCTTGAATTCATCTCCGTCCGTAGGACTTCCCACAATATCGCCGTAATGGGTAGGTATTGCAGCCTTTGGTACCATGCCCAGAATCAGTTCTGCAGCCTGCTTTTTATCCATTGTATAATGACCGCCTACAGGTACCAGAGCCACGTCGCATCTGACGGCCTGTACATCCGTATTGGCATCGGTATCCCCCGCCACATAGTAACTCGTATCATCCATATTTACGATATACCCCAGCCACTTGCTGCTCTTAGTATGGAAAGGCTTGAGTTTGTTATATGCAGGTACCGCTTCCACCTGAATTCCCTTTAGTTCTACCCTGTCCCCCGGACAGCAGAAAAGGCATTTTTCTTCATTGATTGCCAGGTCCTTAAGAAGCTTCTTTTTCATAGATTCCGGAGCGATAATGATGGTATCGTCCTTTTTCACCTTGCCTATGGAAGCAGGATCGAAATGGTCAAAATGCTCATGGGTGACAAATATATAGTCAGCATCATGAGTAGCTTCTCCTATCTCAAATGCGTCGAAATACACGACTTTATTTCCCGAAATCCTAATGCTGCTCTGCTTGTTTACTGTGATATTGCTTAAATCCATACCTTTTCTCCTTTTATGCTGATTATTTTTTTTCACAAAGAGCGGTAAGTGCTTCATAAAAATCCGGAAAAAGTTTTGCAAGTCTTATAGGGCGACCTGATTCATCCACAAAACAGTGGGTGGATGTGGCTTCTGCGACCGTCTCCCCCCTATTATTTTTCATGGTATAGGCCAATATCAGTTTCACGCCCTTGAATTCCCTGACTTGAACTTCAATCCATATCTCATCGGAAAAAGTGGTACTCCTTATGTATCTGCAACTGACATCCACCACAGGAGAAATAATTCCCATAGTCTCCAACTTTGCATAATCCCAGCCAATCTGCCTGAGAAAATCTATTCTGGACTCCTCCATCCAGCGTATATAGTTGGAATGATGGCAGATTCCCATCTTGTCCGTCTCGTAGTATTGTACTATATGCTTGTATACATTCATATTCTCACGCTTTCATAATTGTTCTGATTCTGCTTACAATGTCTCCCCGTTCAAGTTCTTCCCTATCGATAACGGCTATCGAGAGTTGAGCCGCTCTGTGACGGGCTGCGGAAGTACAGTTTTCGGTGGTCACAATGGCAGCCTTGGCTCCCTTACCTCCGAAGCGGTCTCGCAGGATAGCCAGTTCGTTCAATGCTTCCGTCTTGATATCGCATGCCTTACAACTGATAAACAAGGGTATAACTCCGCGGCTGGCTACAACATCTATCTCGTTACTGACTGTATCGTGCCCCTGTAATCCGTTCCAGTCCACTATGGCGGAACTGTAAACATCCGAAAAGGCTCCGGTGTCCAGACAGGCCTTATAGGTATAGAGTTCCAAAACACTTCCCACATCTCTGAGCCAATTTCGTATCTGCTCATCGACAAAAATGAAAGTCACGCTTTCCCCGGTCACTATGCGAAGGCGCCTCAAAAAACCTAAGGCAGCCAACTCACGTAATATAGGCTCATTGGCGCTCACTCTGCTGCCTCTTTCACCCTTCTGTTCGTATTTTCCCGATACCTTAAGAGTAACCGCCTGATTGCTGCTGGGCTGAGAAATTCTGATCATAAAAGTAATGAAGTCTGTCCATTCCCTCCTATGCCGCATATAAATTTTGAAAAAAGCATCATATTTCCCCATGTATTTGGATAGCAGACTGTTGTCCACTCTTCCCTGCCTCAAGGTACCTCCGGCCATGGTGAAAAAATCGCTGACGCTATATTGAATATCGCAAGTCACTTCCTCCGCAAAGGAAGCACTGTGAATGTCATAAAAGCGTTCTCTTTTTCTGGAATAGGTAAAAGTCGGCACTCCCGTGGCATTAACAAACATCCCCGCTGCCACCAGGGCCGCATCCGTACCACCTGTAACATCCAGTGCTACGTCCTCATATCTGTCATAGATGGAGAGAAGTTGTTTAAATATATGGTCAGACTTAAACATACTGCACTCTACAAATTCCACCTTCACATGCAGACCTCTGGACGCAAAAAAATTCTCCAGATTCTTCCTGCTGAACCCGTCAGCCACTATTTCACCGGGGCACATATAGACTACCCGCTCCGGCTTAAATGTCTCCGGGCCTATTGTATTTTCAATTGCTCTTTCGTCATACAGTTCTATCAGTGTTTTCATAATTTTAACCCATAATATCTCTGCCAATTACCCTTTAATTGTATCAAAAATCTAAAAAAAAGTATATCCTAAACCCTCTCTTCCTTCAGATTTTAATTTCATTTAATGGAATCTCCCAATTTCTTTTGTTATAATACTTCTATCTACGACGAGGAGGATGAAAAATGCGCGGAATTTACACCAACGTAAACGACATCAGAAAAAGAGTGTTTGCCGAAGTGGCCAAGCTGTCCTATCAATATGATAACGGCTTCGACATGGAGGTCATGCATCAGATTCCCTACAATGTTATCCCGGGCACAGTATCTGTGTACCGCGACAGTGCTTTTTTGGAGCGTGCCATCGTGCGTGAGCGAATAAGACTTGCTATGGGCCTTAATCTGCGTTCCTACGACGAATACGACTCCATTACCCACGGCGTGGAGGCCTGCACCAAGGCTGAAACCTACTATGAGCCCCCTCTCATCAATATTATCAAATTTGCCTGTCACAAGTGCCCGGACAACGTAATAAAGGTGACGGATGCCTGTCAGGGCTGCCTTGCCCATCCTTGCAAGGAAGTTTGTCCCAAGGATGCCATCGAGATAAAGAATGGCAAATCCCATATAGATCCCAACAAATGTATTAAATGCGGAAAGTGTAAAGAGGCCTGTCCTTACGGTGCCATCCTGAAAATGGAGCGTCCATGTGCCAAGGCCTGTGGTATGAATGCCATTTCCAGTGACGAGCAGGGTGCCGCCGATATCGATCAGAGCAAGTGCGTATCCTGCGGCCAGTGTCTGGCCAATTGTCCTTTCGGTGCCATAGCCGATAAGGCTCAGATTTTCCAGACTATCCAGGCTATTAAGAGTGATGTTCCTGTATATGCAGCCATCGCACCAGCGGTAGCCGGCCAGTTTGGTCCGAAAATGACTCCTCAGAAAATCCGTTCCGGCTTCAAGGCCTTAGGCTTTACCGATGTTGTGGAAGTCGCTATCGGTGCCGATTTGTGTACCATGTCTGAAGCCGAGGATTTCTTAAGGGAAGTCCCCGATGAAAAGCCCTACATGGTTACCTCCTGCTGCCCTGCCTGGGCTATGATGGCCAAAAAACAGTTCCCTGAGCAGGCTAAATGTATCTCCATGGCCCTGACCCCTATGGTCCTTACAGGCCGTCTTATCAAAAAACAGCATCCCGGCTGCAAGGTAGCCTTCATAGGTCCCTGCTCCGCCAAAAAGCTGGAGGCCATGAGACGCTCCATTCGTTCCGATATTGATTTTGTCCTGACCTTCGAAGAGACCATGGGTATGTTCGAAGCCAAGGAAATTGACTTCGACAAATTAGAGCCGGATCACTCTATGCACGGTGCTTCCGCTGATGGCAGAGGCTTCGCTGTATCAGGTGGTGTTGCCAATGCCGTGGCAGAATATATCCGTGAAAACCATCCCGGTATGGAGGTCAAGATGGAAAAGGCCGATGGCCTGGACAACTGCCGCAAGCTTCTCACTCTGGCTAAGGCCGGTAAATATAATGGTTACCTTCTGGAGGGCATGGCCTGTCCCGGTGGCTGTGTAGCCGGCGCCGGCACTATCCAGCCTATCGCCAAGAGTACTAAAGAAATCACTCTGCAAAAGCAGACTTCTTCTATGCAGCATGCTTCCACCAGCAGCTACGCCGATATTATCAGCTCACTTACTGAAGAAGACAGAAAGATTCCTGAATAATACT
>JAZUHR010000142.1:0-3202 GCA_045641825.1 Lachnospiraceae bacterium | reverse complement strand
GTAGTAAACCTGATTTACATCTTCCCCCTGGAAGCCAGATACGATAATTCCTTGTATCAGACCTTGCAAAATGCTCGTAAAATAGCTGTCAGATTCTGGCCGAGAACTATACTGATAATGGTGCTTCTGGCTGTTGAAGTTTTCTTATTTTACGGAATAAATGAGATACTTTTGGTAATCGGCTATTGCATAGGCCCAATGACCATGATTATGACCATATGCGGTATCGTTCAGCCGGTTTTTGAGGAACTTGAAAGAGAGCAGAGAGCGGGAGAAGATGGTGAAGACCATAATACCTCGCCTATTGCTTAAATCAAATATAGTGCATCTGTATTTGCCGGCAAAATTGGAAATAAAAAATCCATTGAATTACCTGTTTTGGAAACATTTACGGGAAATTCAATGGATTTATTTTTGCTTTGTTTTTTATGAGGGGGCTCTATGATGGAGCCCACAGCATATTATGCATTATTAAAACTGGAAGTAGTTCTTGGTATTGTTGTAGGAAATGTCCTGAACCATCTGGCCAAGGAATTCCATATCACAAGGATACTCACCGTTTTCTACCCATGTACCGATGAGGTTGCAAAGGATACGTCTGAAGTACTCGTGACGTGTGTAGGAAAGGAAGCTTCTGGAGTCTGTCAGCATACCAACGAAGTTGGAAAGAAGAGACAGATTTGCTAAAGAAGTCATCTGATCCTGCATGCCTACCTTGTGATCATTGAACCACCAAGCGGAGCCCTGCTGAACCTTACCTGCTGTAGGACCGGACTGGAAGCAGCCGATAACTGTGCCGATAGCAGCATTGTCAATAGGATTCAGAGAGTAGATGATGGTCTTTGGAAGCTCGTCTGTAGCATTGAGGCCGTTAAGGAAAGCAGCCATCTCTGCGGAAGAGGAGTAGGTATTGATAGCATCGTAGCCGGTATCAGGTCCGAGACGATCGAACATAAACTTATTGTTGTCTCTGATAGCGCCATAGTGAAGCTGCATTACCCAGTCACGCTTGTGGTACTCGCGGCCAACAAACATCATGAAAGCAGTCTTAAACTGAAGTTCCTGCTGCTTGGTTGGCATTGTGCCATTCTTTCTGGCAGCGAAGATAGCCTCGATTTCAGCCTCAGTAGCAGGCTGGAACATAACGTACTCAAGAGCGTGGTCGGAAACCTTACAGCCGTTCTCAGCGAAGAAGTCCATACGATTGGAAAGAGCAGCACAAAGAGCCTTGAAGGAATCAATCTTAATGCCGGATCTCTCTTCGAGCTTGGCAAGATAATCGAGGAAATCAACTTTTTCAAGGTTCATAGCCTTGTCAGGACGCCATGCAGGGATAACGCGAACGTCAAAGCTCTCATCAGCCTTGATCTTCTGGTGCCATTCAAGAGTATCGATAGGATCATCTGTAGTACAGATAACTTCTACATTGGACTGCTTGATAAGATCGCGAACTGTCATAGTGCCGGAAGTGAGCTTTGCATTGCAGGCATTCCATGCTTCCTCAGCTGTCTTTGGGGAAAGAGGCTTGTTGAAGTCGAAGTAACGCTGAAGCTCCAGGTGGCTCCAGTGGTAAAGAGGGTTGCCGATAGCCTTCTGAAGGGTCTCAGTCCACTTTACGAACTTGTCGTAATCTGCTGCGTCGCCGGTGATGAATTTTTCATCAACACCATTTGTACGCATCTGACGCCACTTATAGTGGTCGCCGCCCAGCCATACCTGGGTAATGTTCTCAAAAGATCTGTTCTCTGCGATTTCCTTGGGGCTGATGTGGCAGTGATAGTCGATGATAGGCATCTTTGCTGCGTAATCATGGTAGAGACGCTTAGCGGTCTCGTTGGAAAGAAGGAAATCCTGATCCATAAACTGTCTCATTTTTATTCTCCTTTAATTAAAAAGTGTAGTTTCACGCTCAATGAGGTCATTGGAAAGAGTAGTACGGTTAGGTACATTGGTCTTGTCCAAAACTCTCATGAGATTAGTTACGGTAGTGATGGATAAAGCTTCCACGTGGTTATCGATGGAAGTAAGCTCAGGGTAGGCACATTCGGAAATAATGGAATTGTTGTAGCCTACTATCTGTATCTGCTCCGGTACTGAGATGTTATGCTTCAAAGCATATTTTAAAGCTGCAGCAGCCAGCTGATCTTCGGAAGCCACTACGGCATCGGGAAGATCTCCGCTGTTGGCAATGTGCTCTAAAATATCGTAGGTCTTCTTAATATTATTCGGACAGCAAACCATAAGCTTTTCATCGGGAGTAATACCGTTGGTGGTCATGGCATCCTTGTAGCCGGAAAGCTTTTTAAGGCCCGAATAGGATTTGGAAGTATAGAGATAAAGGACATTTTTGCAACCCTTTGAAACCAACTGGTTAACTACGTCGAAAATAGCCTGATAATCATCGCAGAGAGTGCAGAAGATATTTGGGTGCTCAATATAACCGTTGATAACCATAATGGGAATATCGTCTGCTGCGTCTGTAATGTATTTGTTGTCCTTCTTATTGGACTCGAGGAAGCTGGAGCCTACCAGAATGATGGCGTCAACTCTTTTTCCTAAAAGAAGCTGCAGATACTTCTGCTTATTCTCGAGCTCGGAGCCGGTACAGCAGAGGAAAGAATCGTAGCCGTTCTTTCTGAGATTCTGCTCTAAGAAATAAACTGCATTGGCCTGGAAGGGGTCGGAGGAATCAGCACACATGATACCGATGGTACGCATAGTGTTGAGACCGAGACCTCTGGCAAAAACGTTTGGAGTATAGCCGCATTCCTGCATAACGCGAAGAACCTTCTGTTTTGTGGCATCGCTTACATTGGGGCTGCCGTTGAGTACACGAGATACTGTGGCTATGGAAACCCCTGATTTTTCTGATATGTCGTAAATATTCATTGGAAAAGTAACCCCCGAAAAAGAATGCTGTCAGGAGCATAATTGCCCTGCTGATGAAAGCACTTACAACAGAGTATACACCTAATTAATAAAATAAACAAGTAATTTTTCATAAAAAAGATTTTATAGAAATACAATTTAAATATTATTGACATTAAATGCTAAACGATGTAATATGGCGAATGTAAACGCTTACATGTACATAAAGTTACTATTTGCAGCCAATCATTATAATAGGGCAGTCGCAAGCTTGCTTGCAGGCTGACATATTTAATGATTGAGCTGTAAAGGCTGTTCTAAATACATGAATAGA
>JAZUHR010000141.1:0-4022 GCA_045641825.1 Lachnospiraceae bacterium | reverse complement strand
GTCAGACAATATTCTTAAGAGAATGGGAAGACGCACCGGCAGAAAGGATTTGGACAGGATTATTAAGAAACTGAGAAAGCGTATTCCGGACATTGCTCTTCGTACCACGCTTATTTCAGGTTTCCCTGGAGAGACAGACGAGGATCAGGCGGAGCTTTTGGACTTTGTAGAGAAGTCACGTTTTACCAGATTGGGAGATTTTATCTATTCCAAGGAGGAGGGCACAGCGGCTGCCCGAATGAAGGAACAGATACCGAAAAGAGTTAAAGTGAAGAGACAGAAGGAAATTATGCTTCTTCAGCAGAAGATTTCCGCTAATCTTTCTGCGGCTTGCATTGGAAGGGAATTATCTGTTATCATAGAGGGAAAGCTACCGGAGGATGATATCTGGATAGGCAGAAGCTACATGGATGCTCCGGGGATTGACGGCTATGTTTTTGTATCCTCACCGGATTCCTATCTGTCGGGAGAAATAATAAAGGTCAAGGTAGTTAAAGCAGAGGCTTATGACCTGATTGCGGAAGCAATAATAGATTAAACTGTCAGGAGTACTTATGAATTTACCTAACAAATTAACAGTATTAAGAGTAGCACTTATTCCTTTCTTTGTTTTCTTTTTTATGATGACAGGAATTCCGGGACACAATTATATTGCGGTAGCCATTTATGCTGTGGCTTGTATAACCGACGCATTGGATGGAAAAATTGCCAGAAAATATAATCTCGTGACCAACTTCGGTAAGTTTATGGACCCTCTGGCGGACAAGGTGCTGGTAATTACAGCTATGATTCTTTTTGTGGCAGACGGCACTATGAACCCCATTGCCCTTATCATTATTGTAGCCCGTGAATTCATTATTTCAGGCTTCCGCCTTATTGCGGCAGAAAAGGGTACTGTCATTGCTGCCGGCTGGTGGGGCAAGGTTAAGACTGCTGTTACTATGGTAATGACTATCGTGGTTATTCTTCACCTTGATTTTAGCTGGTATGCAATAACTGAGCAGGTGCTTATCTGGATATCCGTGGCACTTACGGTTATTTCCTTGGTGGACTATCTGGTGAAAAATGCGAAGAATGTTTTAACTGATAAATAAGGGAATTCTTTAAATGGTTAATGTATGTGTAATAGGTGGCGGAGCTGCCGGCATGATGGCGGCTGTAAGCGCGGCGGACAGCGGTGCCAAGGTCACCATTATAGAAAAAAACGAAAAATTGGGGAAAAAACTTTTCATCACAGGCAAGGGAAGGTGTAATCTGACCAATGCTTGTGACAGGGACGATTTTTTTAAAAATGTTTTCGGTAACAGTAAATTCCTTTTTTCCGCCTTCGATGGCTTTGATAATGCTGCTGTACAGGACTGGTTTGACAGTCACGGCTGCAAATGCAAGGTGGAGAGGGGCAATCGTGTTTTTCCGGAAAGCGATAAGTCGTCTGATGTAATAAAGGCCCTTAAGGATGAGCTTCAAAGACAGAATGTATCAGTATATCTGAATTGCGAGTGTAAGGGGATAGAAGTCACGGAGGAAGGATTTTCCGTAGCGCTTTTTGAAAAAGGAAGAAGACGTAGCGTCAGGTTCGATAAGGTAATTATCTGTACGGGAGGCTTGTCCTATCCCCAGACAGGTTCTACGGGAGACGGCTATGATTTTGCAAAAAATTTGGGGCATTCCCTAACTCCTACAGTGCCGTCTTTGGTAGCAGTGGAGACAGAGGAGGAATTTCCCAAGCGTCTTATGGGACTTTCTCTTAAAAACGTGTCGTTGACTTTGACCCAGAAAAACAAGAAAATCTACAAGGAACTGGGAGAAATGCTTTTTACCCATTTCGGAGTAAGCGGACCTCTGGTGCTGACTGCCAGCTGCTTTATAGCAGATGCAAGAAGGTACGGTAAGGAAGATCCGATTATCAGCCTTGATATGAAGCCGGGAATGAGCTTAGAAGAACTGGATGCCAGAATCCTAAAGGATTTTACCAAGCAGGAGAATAAGAATTTTGAAAATTCCCTGGATGGGCTCCTGCCTCAGAGTATGGTGGGAGAGATAGTTAAGCTCTCGGGCATCGATCCTTACAAAAAGGTGAATTCCGTTACCAAAGAGGAGAGGCGAAAACTGGCAGAACTCCTTAAGAATATTGAACTGCATGTGAAGGACTTGAGATCCTATCCGGAAGCCATCATCACAAAGGGTGGAGTGACTCTTAAGGAAATTAATCCAAAGACCATGGAATCCAAGCTGTGTCCGGGACTTTTCTTTGCGGGAGAGGTGATGGATCTGGATGCGGTAACAGGAGGCTTTAATCTCCAGATTGCCTGGTCTACAGGATATGCAGCAGGTAAGGCGGCTGCGGAAAATTATTAAAGTATCTACATTTCAGTGAGGTTTTTATGATTTTATCAATTGCTATTGACGGACCTGCAGGAGCAGGAAAAAGCACTATTGCCAAGCGCGTGTCCAAGGAAAAAGGCTTTGTATATGTAGACACAGGGGCTATGTACAGGGCTATTGCTCTTTATTTTCTTCGTCAGGGCGGTACAATCGATAATGTGGGCGATGTAGCAAAGATGGTAAGCGATATTGATGTTACTATCGAGTACATCGAAAATGAGCAGCAGGTAATACTTAACGGTGAAAACGTAAGCAGCCTTATTCGCACCCAGGAGGTGGGAAATATGGCGTCTCAGGTAGCTGTTGTGGCAGAAGTCCGTACCAAGATGAGCACCCTGCAGAGAAAACTGGCGGAGACCAGATCCGTGGTTATGGATGGCCGTGACATCGGTACTGTTGTCCTTAAGGACGCCGCTTTAAAGATATATCTGGATGCTTCTGTGGAGGAACGTGCCCGTCGTCGTCAGGCTGAATACATAGCAGCCGGTAAAAGCGTGACAGACATAGAAACCCTGAAAAAAGAAATTATGGAGAGAGACGAAAGAGACATGAACAGGGAAATTGCGCCCCTTAAGCGTGCGGAAGATGCGGTTTACCTGGATTCTTCAGACCTTACCATTGATGAAGTGGTGGAGAAAATCGTTGGTCTTTCCATCGAAAGAGGAATGTAATTTTGAGAAAAGTTGATGTGGCCAAGTCTGCGGGCTTTTGCTTCGGAGTAAAAAGAGCCGTTGAGACCGTAGAGGCAGAAATCAAAAAGAATAAAAAGGTTTATACCTATGGGCCGATTATCCATAACGAGGAAGTGGTAGCTGACCTTGAGAGAAGAGGGGTAGAAATAGTAAATGCTCCCTCGGACCTTTTGAATAAGGAGAAGGGTTGTGTCATTATCAGATCCCACGGGGTATCAAAGGCTATATATGAAGAGCTTTTGGCATCGGGGCATGAAGTGATAGATGCGGCCTGCCCCTTTGTAAAAAAGATTCATAATATTGTTTTTGAAGAATCGGGAAAGGGAAATCACATAATAATTGTGGGAGACAGGAATCATCCTGAGGTTCAAGCCATCTCCGGATGGTGCACAGGACCCTTTACAATCCTTCAGAATCAAGAGGAAGCGGCGAATTTTGAACCGATTTCCGAAGAAAAATATGTTTTGGTTGCTCAGACAACATTTAATACAAATATTTTTGAAGAAATTGTTGCACTTTTAACGAATAAAGTTTATTATATATCTGTTGTGAACACTATTTGCAGTGCTACCGAGGTGAGACAGAAGGAAGCGCGTGAGTTTGCCGAGACTCATGATGCCATGATTGTCATTGGTGGTGCCAGCAGTTCTAACACACGTAAGCTGTTTGACATATGCAGACAGCGCTGCGCAAGTACTTACTTTATACAGAAACCCGTTGACCTGGATCTGAATTTGTTCGGATCTGATTGCTGTGTAGGTATTACTGCAGGGGCTTCGACCCCAAACAAAATTATCAAGGAGGTTCTTACTCTAATGGAAGAAAGTTTTGAACAATTGATGGAGGAGTCACTTAAGCAGGTACATACCGGACATGTTGTAGATGGCACAGTAATTGCAGTTAAGGAAGACGAGATTATCCTTAATATTGGCTATAAGTCAGATG